>CBDVAD010000245.1:0-5953 GCA_965371875.1 uncultured bacterium | reverse complement strand
ATGTAGTTTTAGATCAGAAAGAGACCCATTATCGGTTTTTTCTTTCTGCTGCTATTTTATTTATATTTTTGTACATAAGTGTAAGGATTTTCCCGTGGAAAAATACTTTTTAACAGTTTTACTACTTGGTTTAATACTGATAAATTCTTCCTGCAGTAATTCGAAGGTTTATATTGATGTGATAGAGGGAAATTATGCTTTTTCCCGGGGTGAATATCAGGAAGCTAACCTTGCTTACCTGAAAGTCAAAGGACAGGAACCCTTTAGTGAATATATTTCCTATAATCTTGGGAATGTATATTATGCTCTTGGTGAAATTGATTCAGCACTTGTAGAGTGGGGATCCATAAATGGAAAGTCAAAAACTGAAATTAATATAAGGGCTTTATTTAATACTGGAGTATTACTGTATGAATTGAGCAGATATGAAGAGTCTTACAGGATATTCCGAAGTATATTGGAATTGGATCCTTATCATATAAATGCTAAAATAAATTTGGAGTACTGTATACAGAAAATGAATTTTACCACAGAAAACAGATCCGGTATTAGAAGCACAGGTTCGGAAGAATTAGAAAAGACTGATGATGTGAGCCGGGTTCTCGATTTTGTCAGGAGAAGGGAAACAAATATCTGGAAATCGTCAACCCAGTCTGAATCAGATTCTGAAAATCTTAAGGACTGGTAGCAAATGAAATTCTTATCTCTTTCATTGATCATAACATTTTTATTGCTTTTGATAATACCGCCTTTGTATTCCCAGGATTTAATAATGGAAATATCACCAAACCCTGTGGGCAGGGGTGATAAATTTACCGTTGATTTTTTTATTGATTATGAAGATATGACAGGTATATCTATTGAACCCCCGGAACTTCCTTCCGGGATCAGTTTGTCCAGGGGCCCTTATAAAAGACCCTACTGGATTAAACTGGATGATGGTAGCAGCAGGAAAAAGACAATAGTTACATATACCTATTCCACAAATAGTACAGGCAGGTTTGTACTTGAATCATATCATGTCAGTGCCGGAACCGATATTTTTATAACTGAACCGGAAATTATTCGAATAGGTTTATACAGGAATCGTAAATTATATATGCCTTATGATATTGAATGGTCTTTTGGTGAAGGTCCTTATTATGAGGGACAGGCTGTCTCTCTTATTTTGGAAGTAAGGGATCTTGAGGAAGTAATGCTTTTTGAAGATGTAACGGTATCTCTTCCTGATAAAGGATTTATGGAATCAGTAAAAAATCTGGGAATTGTATCTGAGCAAAAATTTGGAGATTATTCCCTCTATACGGTCCCTGTCCGGGGGTATATTTTTACCCCCTCATCAGCAGGTAGATTAAAAATACCTTCCGCTTCTATTTCTGCCAGGGGGATAACATCCGTTTCTGATTCATCATATCTAACCGTTCTTGAAATTCCTGAACAGATTAAAAAGACAGGAGCTATCGGTAATTTCAAGATCTCTTACTGGCTGGAAAATGATGAATTAAGTAGAAATGAAAAGATAGAGTTGCATGTAATATTGGAAGGTACCGGGAATCTTAATTATCTACAATTGCAGGATCCTTCATGTGACGGGTTGACGTTGGTTAATACGGTTGATGTTTCAAACTATGAAACTTCAATTAAAGGATATGCTGGTTCCAGAGAAACAGTTTATTCATTCATATCAGATTCATCTGGTGATAAAACATTGATTATCCCTCCATTTCCTTTTTTGGATCCGGAATCAGGTAATGTCACTACAGGAAGTGAAAAACGTATTTTTTTAAATGTTGCTACAGATATAATTGCCGAAGTTGATGATACTGCTGCAGAAGATTTCTCTTTTTATCCTAAAAGACTTGATTCCAGAGGGTTTTCGACCTCCAGTAGATACAAAGATCTTTCAAGTTATCTTTGGCTGTTGCCGGGGCCGCTTGTTTTTATGATTTTTTTATTAACCGGAAGAAAAAAAATCATTATAGGAGCTTCAATTATTTTTATTGCTGCTTCCGGAGGTGTCAGTAATGATTCTTTGGTAGATATTGCAATAGAGCAATATGAAATTGGTGAATATGAAAGAGCCATAGAAATTTTCACAGAAGCGAGAGAGGCGTTACCTGCTAATTCCTACATAAGTTACAACATGGCTCTTGCCTACTACCATCTTGGGGATAATGGACGATCAATTTATGAGGCACGGAATGCTTTTTATCATGATCCTCTCAATTCTGATTACAGAAATTTAGTTAACTATATCGAGGAAAAGAGAGAGATTATCTATCCCGTGGAACTTTCTTATAATCTTTATCCTGATGCTTTTCTTTTTCTACTTATGATACTTGTAAATTTAACAGCCTTCATTGGTGTAATTTATCTTGTAAAAAATAAGAATATCTATTTTATTGTATCAGTCCTTCTTTTTAGCTTAAGCCTGTTGACAGCCGGCGGGTTGGCTTTTTCGATTATCCAGAAAGACCGACAGGTTGGAATTGTTATAGAAGATCAGATTTCTGTAAAGAAAATACCTTTTTCTGAAGCGGATACGGTAGTTGATATAAGGTCTGGAGAGAGTGTTATTGTAAGGGGTGATTCTGATAATTTCCTGTTTATTACAACCGGAACAGGAATAAAAGGCTGGGTGGAAAAAACACAGCTTTTGCTGCTTAAGGATTAGGTCTAAAATGGACTTTAGTAAAATGATGAATAGTTGGCTTGATGCTGAGGATAGTTGGAACGATTTTGAGAAGGATGAGGAGCCTGAAAAGTTTTCAAAGGGTGAATTAAGGGCTTTTTTAAAAAAGCTTCCTCCTGAAGCCCAGATCGACCTTCATGGAAAGACAACAGACGAATCAGAGTATTTATTGTCTGAGTTTCTTAAAGTTTCTGTTAAAAGAGGGCTTAGAAAAGTTCTTATTATCCATGGGAAAGGGAATCATTCAAAAGATGGTCCTGTTCTTGCCACCTGGGTAAGACATTATCTTGAATCTTCTCCTGTGTGTGGTGAAACGGGTAATCCCGATAAGAGGGACGGCGGTAGTGGTGCAACCTGGGTTATCTTGAAATAAACCGTAGTAGGGGCAGTCACGGAGGATTTGCTTTGCAAACCCTCCGTGACTGCCCCTACGGCTTATTCGACTACTAAAACTTCTTTTTTCTTTCTTGTAAAAAATCCGAATACAATTAGAACCAGAACTACAACAAGCATTATCAAGGTTGACATTGCTGCCGAAGAGCCGTCTTTGCCATCCTTTTCCAGATTAATTACTGATACAGCTGCTAAATGTACATCCGGAGAAATTAGAAAGATAACTGCACTTACAGTTACCATTGATCTCATAAAATAATATATCAGATTGCTCATAAATGAGACTCTGCTTAAAGGAAAAATAACCTGCATAAATGTTCTGGTTATTCCTGCTCCAAGACTTGTAGCGGCTTCATCCATGGAATTATCAATATTTTTCATGTTGGTTATACTGGACAAGGTTCCAAGTGTAAAATTACTTACAAATACATTTATTATTATCAGCAGCGGCATTCCATATAATATATCATCGAGATTCAGGAATCTTGTATTAAAAATCAGAATATAACCAAGACCCATAACCAGTCCCGGGATTGCTGCAGGTATAATTGAAAACAGATATAAAGGCTGAGCAAAGAATGGATTTCTTTTCTCTATAATATATCCATTCAGCATAGTCAGAAATGCTCCAAGAAAACCTACAATCAGGGATATCCAAAGGCTTGTCCATAGAACTCCCAATCCCCCTGGAATCCTGAAGTTGAAGTGGGCCAGGGTAGGCGTCCAGTTATACATCCAGACTTTAACAAAAGACTTGTAAACAATAACTCCAATAATTGATAAAAGAATAAATGCAATTAACCAACTGTAAATTGTAAAGATCCATTTTTTAGCAGGTCTTGAAGGTGGAATTTCAGGATTTGCAAGGCTGCTTATCATAGAAGCACTTTTTTTGGTAAAGTAATAGTTTAATAGAAAAGCCATAATGGAAGGAACCATTAAAATAACTGCAACAGTAGTTCCAAGGTCAAAACGCTGCATACCTATTACCTGTAGATAAATCTCTGTAGAAAGGACTTTATATCCACGGCCAATGATAATTGGGTTACCAAAATCTGTTATTGCCAGATTAAAGACAAGAGCTGCCGCAGAGAAAATACCGTATTTGGCAGTAGGAATAGTTATTTTAAAAAAGGAAGTTAGTCCGGGTGCACCAAGACTGGCTGCAGCTTCATCAAGCCTGGAATCTACAGCAGAGAGGGTCGTGTATAGAATTACCATTGCATGGGGAAAACAGTAGAGTACTTCCGAGATAATTATACCGTTTGGCCCGTAAATATTCCACTCTGTATTAAACAGTCCTGAAGTTATAAGGCCGTTGGAACCAAAAAGTGATATAAGGGCCATTGCCTGAAGCATTGATGGTGCTACAAGCGGAACCATTGCAATATAATACAGTGCTTTTTTCCATCGTATTGTTGTTCTGGTCAGACCATAGGCAAAAATAAATGCCAGAACTGTAGTAAACAGCATGGACCATGTTGCAATCCATAAGCTGTTAAGCAGTGACTGCACCATTGCAGGATTCTTAAAATAATCAGTAAAGTTTGACAGAGTTATTTTTCCAGTAAATTCATGTTGTTTTGGAAGGTATTCAGTTAAGCTTAATCTTACTATATTCAGTACAGGAAGAGCCAGGAATATCAGCAGGAAAATACCGATAAGCCCTCCGACAATATATACAATATATTTATCTTCAAGAACTTTCTTCCTGGACTGCAAGTCTTTTATTAATATTGTTGACATTATACTACCTCGTATTAGTTATTAAAAATTAGAAAGCTTTCCGGAGGAAAGTGGATTTTTATATCCTGTCCCCGTTCCAGTTTCATTCTGGTAAAATCTTTTTCAAGAATATCAACAATAATTTCATGGTCATTTTTACGTATTATCAGCCTTACAATAAGGCCAAGATAAATAATAACTACAAGTTTTGATATAATTACATTTCCCTGAATATTACTATCTTTGGTAATAACCTCAATTTGTTCCGGTCTTATTGAAGCAGTTATATTTCCTGATGCTTTTCCACTATCATTTTTAATTGTAAGGGTACAGTTTTTCGTTTTTAGGATACCGTTTTCCAGTATCCCTTCAAAGAAATTACTTGTTCCGACAAAATCGGCAACATACTGTGAGGTAGGTTTCTTGTAAATTTCCACTGGTTTATCAATTTGTTCAATAGTTCCATGATTCATTATTACAACCCTGTCCGATATAGATAGAGCTTCTTCCTGATCATGTGTAACATATATTGTTGTAATTCCAAGTTCTGTTTGCAGTTCCTTTATTTCAGAACGAAGTTTTACACGTATTTTTGCATCCAGTGCGCTTAATGGTTCATCTAAAAGCAGTACTTCCGGGCTTGGAGCCAATGCTCTTGCCAAAGCTACTCGCTGCTGCATTCCTCCTGAAAGCTCAGGTGGATATTTGTGTTTATGTTTTCTAAGACCCACAATATCAAGAAATTCATCAACCCTGGAATTGATTTTATCTTTTGGGTATTTATGCATCTTTAATCCAAATGCAACATTCTCACTAACTCGCATATGTGGAAACAGGGCATATGACTGAAATACAATACCAAAATTCCTTTTTTGCGGTGTTAAGTTATTAATAACTTTTCCGTTATAGATTATTTCGCCGGATGTCGGGGCTTCAAAACCGGCTATCATCCTGAGTGTTGTTGTTTTACCGCATCCGGAAGGACCCAGGAGTGTTAGGAATTCACCTTTTCCAATTTCCAGATTGATTTTTTTAACAGCCTGGAATTTATCAAAGCTTTTAGATATATCTTTTAAAACAAGATTATTAGCCATTTATATACCTGCTATAGTTTATTGTTAAGTCTGGTAAAAACCAGCTGGG
>CBDVAD010000244.1:0-5968 GCA_965371875.1 uncultured bacterium | reverse complement strand
AATACAACAGCTGCCAGCCCGGCTAATAATCCACTGTAGGCATATATCATGATCAAATTTTTAGAGACATTCACTCCCGATACTTCGGCAGCAGTAATATTCCCACCAATGGCATAGACATTCTTACCAAACTTTGTCATTTGCAACAGTACTGAACTGACACCAATAGCAATAAAAAATATAATTACCGGAACAGGTATTAAACCAAATAATTTTCCACCCAGAGCCGTGAGTGATGGTACCAAAGTACTAATAGGTCTCCCATCTGAATATATAAGAGCCATTCCACGGGCAATGGTCATCATACCCAGTGTAGCAATAAATGCAGGGATTTTGGTCTTTGCAATCAAAGCACCGCTGATTCCACCGCATAAAGCACCTATTACAAGTGCCGCCAGTATAGGTATTATTACTGGTAATTCTCCCATATTTGGAAAGTATTTACTCGTAGCTGAAGCAGCTTGCCCAAGACTTGCAAGGACAACTCCGGAAAGAGCCAGTATAGAACCAACTGAAAGGTCAATACCCTTGGATATAATAACAAAGGTCAGACCAAGGGCCATAATTCCAAAGATTGAACTCTGAGTAAGTACATTAAAAATATTTGAACGACTTAAGAATGCCGGTTCCGCAATACTTATACCAACAATCATAAGTATAAGTACAAAAACAATCCCATATTTTTGAAGAATTTGTTTAAAATCTATTTTATTTATTTTTGAAGCAACAGTATCAGTCATATTTTCCTCCTATATCTAAGCAACGGTATTTGTTGCATAAGCCATCAGATCTTCCTGTGTCAGCTCTTTTGTATTTTCAACAATCCCTGTAACCTTTCCCTCATGCATTATAAGAATCCGGTCACTCATACCCATAACCTCAGGTAATTCCGATGAGATCATAATTATGCTTTTCCCCTCACCAGCCAGCTTTGTAATAATTTTATGAATTTCCGACTTTGTACCAACATCAATTCCTCTGGTGGGTTCATCAAGAAAAAGAATATCAGGATTAGTCATCAACCATCTGGCTACAAGAACTTTCTGCTGATTACCTCCGCTCAAATTTTCTATTTTCTGCATGAGGCTTGGAGTTTTTACCTGAATTTTATCCACATACTCATCACACTCAAGCTTTAACATTTTTTCTTTAATGAGACCTATTCTGCTCAGGTATTTCGGCATATTTGCAATAACCATATTGAGCCGTACAGTAAGCATTGGAAAAATTCCTGACAACCTGCGGTCCTCGGTAAGCAATGCCATATGATGGGCAATAGCATCCCGTGGTTTATCAATTTCAACCTTTTTCCCATCAATAAATATCTCACCGGAAACTTTATGTCGAATTCCAAAGATTGTTTCAATAACCTCTGTCCTGCCGGAACCAACAAGTCCGGCAATACCCAGAATTTCACCCTTTCTAACACTGAAGGAGACATCGGTAAATAAATGGCTATGAGTCAGATTTCTGACCTCCAGCTTAACATCTCCAAAGGAACACTTAACCTTTGGAAACATTTCATCTATATTCCTGCCAACCATCATCTTAATCAACTTACTTACAGCGAGATCTTTTGTAATTTCACTACCTATAAACTGGCCATCTCTGTAAATCGTAACCTTATCTGTAATTTCATAAACCTCTTCAATCTTATGAGAAATATAGATGATGCTTTTCCCCTGGCTCTTCAGCTTCCTCATAATTTTGAACAGTTGTTTTACTTCCTTGTCAGTCAATGCAGATGTAGGCTCATCCATAATTATCAGTTTCGAGTCATAGGAAACGGCTTTCGCAATCTCAATCATCTGCATCTTTGCAACGGTCAGTGAAACCATAAGAGTTTTAGGATCTACATCGAGATCGATTTCCTTTAAAACTTCTTTGCTCATATCATACATTTTCTTGTGATCCACAAGACCGAACCTGTTAAGAGGCTCTCTTCCCAGCCAGATATTTTCCATAATTGGTCTATGAAACACAGGGCTTAATTCCTGATGGATCATGGAAATACCCATTTCCAAAGCCTGGGCAGTATTATAATTTTCCAGTTTTCTTCCATCATAGATAATTTCACCTGATGTAGGGTTATGAATACCAGCAAGACAGTTAACCAGAGTTGATTTTCCAGCACCATTTTCACCCATTAAAGCATGAATCTCTCCTGCTTTTACCTTAAGCTCAACACCCCTTAAGGCCTTAACCCCCGGAAAAGTCTTTACAATATTATTCATTTGTAAAATATATTTTTCCTCAGACATTTTTGATCCCCCTGAATTTAAAAAAAAGGGGAAAAGATTTTTCTTTTCCCCGGAAAGGTCATACCTTAAAATCTACTGGAAATCTGCAAGATTTTCTTTTGTAATTAAAACAAAGGGAATCATGGTTACAGAATCTGCAGAGCCGCCATTTAAAACATTGTAAATTACATCAGAAGCACCGGCACCCTGGCCTACTGCATCCTGTAGTACAGTAGCTGCAAGAGAGCTGTTACCTACAGCTACCTTGGCATCTGGAATAGCATCTACACCCATAACAAAAATATCTTCTCTTCCTGCTGCCTTAAGAGCTTCTACAGCGCCAAGAGCCATTTCATCATTATTTGCAAGAATACCATTAAGTTTAGTTCCATAAGCTGTCAACCAGTTTTCGGTAAGGGTCATTCCCTGATCTCTCTGCCAGTTTCCAGTCTCTTTAGCAAGGATATTAATTCCAGGATATTTATCTGCAATTACAGATTCATTTCCTTCGGTTCTCTTCAAGGCGCCTTCATTGTCAAGTTTACCCATAAGAATTGCTACTCCGCCTTTTCCGCCCATAAGTTCACCCATGGCATTCATCTGCTGCTGTCCTGCAATAATTTCCTTTGAACCTACATAGTAAACGTTCTTTGGAAGAGATTTTTCTCCATAGGGATTTCTATTAACAAAACAAAGTGGAATTCCTGCTTCCTCTGCTGCTCTTACTATGGGGTCCATTGCACTTGTATCTACAGGAACAACAATCAAAGCATCTACACCCTGAGCAATAAAAGTATTAACAAGATCCTGCTGTCGTATAACATCTTCCTGTGCATCCTGAAGAACCATAGTGAATCCATCTTTATCGGTAAAATATCCCTCTGAAGCATCCATTACATAGGTCTGAAAGGTATCATTAAAACTGTTACATACATACCCAACCTTAAATCCTGCATCTCCGGATTCATTCGCTCCACCTGCAAATACAGCACCGATAATCAGCCCTGTCAGCAATAGCACTAATAAAACTTTTCTCATCTTCTTCCTCCATCCTCTTTCAAAATTTTTCTCTTGCAATACTATTGCATTATTCATGCCAATAATGATAAAAGAGGTGAGTAATTAAAATCATTATGCAATTCAAAAAGGTAACGTGTTATAAAGAAAGGATTTAAAATTAAGATTTCAGATATTTCTGAATGGAATAGATTTATTTATATCTCCATATTTATCCAAAAGAACAAACTACCGGTTGATATCAACCGGTAGTGGTTTATATCAGCCAATTTAAGAATTTTTATCCTGCAACTGTTTTTCTTATTTTTGTATTTAATATTACAGAAACAACAAGAATAATCCCTATAAAGGCCTTATACCAGTACGATGGGGATCCTGCCAGGATGAGACCACTCCTTAGTATGCCTATTAAAAATGCTCCTATAAAAGCTCCAATAATACTTCCATAACCACCGGTAAGAAGTACCCCGCCGATAACTGCTGCTGCAATAGCTTCCAGTTCAAGTTGTAATCCTGCTGTAGGATCTATGCTGTTAAATCTTCCGAACATCGTAAAACCAGCAAGGCCTGCCATAACAGAACAAGCAACAAAATTAATTATTTTTACTTTACTTACATTTATTCCAATAGCTTTTGCTGCTTCCTGATTACCACCAACAGCAAATACATGGTTTCCATATTTTGTACGATTTAATATATATGAAAAAAATATAGTGCCAAAAATAAACCATATACCTGAAGCTCTCATTCCAAGAAATATTTTCCCTCCAAGAGCATTTAAAAAAGAGTTATTCCCACCTATATAACTAATCTGAAATCCTCCGGAAACTGCTAACAGAAGACCACGAAAAAACATCATAGAACCAAGGGTAACTATAAAGGATGGGATTTTAGTCTTAATAAAAATTAAACCATTTAACCCGCCTATTAATGCAGCAACTAATAATCCTGCCAAAAAACCAAAAAAAGGAGGCACTCCGCTATTCATTAGTATAGCGCCAGTCATTGGCGCAACAGCAAAAACAGAACCTACAGAGAGGTCAAATTCTCCGGATATCATTAAAAAGGTTACTCCGATAGCTATAATCCCCAATTCGGCAGTCATAGTAAAAATTCCAACAAAATTTGCCAGGGTTAAAAAGTGCTCCGAAAGTAAAGCAAAAACAAGTATAATAATTAATAATCCTGATAAAGAACCGATCTCTCTAATTCGTAATATTCTGATCACTAACTTGTGTAGATATTTTTTCATGAAAAATTATTCTCCTCCCGAATTACAGTTATTATCTAAATCTTCTTTTGACCATATCTGCAACTGTATCTATATTACTTTTATCAACAATTGAAGGCCCCGTAGTAATATCACCAGTGGGTATCAATCCATATTTATTATAAAGAGACAAAAATCCTATTGGTAAATATCCCTGAAGATACTGCTGTTGATCAATTGTAAAAGCCATATTCCCTTCTCTAATAGCTTTTATCATGCTAATTGATAAATCAACACCACCTAATTTAACTTTTCCCGCAAGATTCTTATCCTCTATCAGCTTTATTAAAGGATCTGCGCCAAGAGGACCAAAAGTAAAAATTGCATCAGTTTCAGGATTCTTTATAAGGTATGCATCCATGACCTGATAATTTTCAGATGCATTAGGAGATCCGGCAAGTTTTTCTATAGAAATACCATGTTCCATAAAGACTTTAATAATACCCTTTGTACGGGCTTCAAGTCCCGCATGCCCAATTTCATGAACAAGAATAACACCTCCTCCGGGTTTACTGAGTCCAAATTCTTCAAGCATTCTATTTGCTGCTTCAATACCCACCATATAATCATCAACACCTACATAAGCAAGATATGGAATTTTTTTTGAGCTTTCCCTGGAATCAGGTACATTAATGGCAATTACCGGGATCCCTGCTTCAATTGCAGTTCTCAAGGGTTTATCAAGAGCTTCCACATCTGTAATTGTAACTACCAGACCATCCGGTTTTCCTGCTATAGCTGTTTCCACCATATCAACAAGCTTTTGAATTGAAAACGTTTCCGGTCCCAGATAGATCACATCACAGTTAAACATATCTCCCGCATCTTTTGCACCTTTCTTTACGACACCCCAAAAAGGATCAGAAATGCCACCATGGGTAACTACATAATACTTGTAATGTTGATCAGGCAATTTTACAGCTTCCTGTTTACCGGAAGCAAACAAAAAAAATGAATTCAGAAAAATTAAAGCGACCATAAATAAATGACTTATATTTGTTTTCATTTAACACATCCTTATTATTACCAGTCTCCCAATCAATGTTGTTTTAATTTGTATTTATTTATTTTATATCTCATTGCACTTCTTGTAAGACCTAAAGTTTTGGCTGCAGCAGTAATATTCCAATCTACTGTGATTAATGTGGAAAGCAGCATTTTTTTCTCAGAACTTTCTATTTGATTATCTGTAGAAAAATCTTTAAAAGATTTTTGGTATCTTAATTCCACAGGAATATCATCTATTGAAATATCTTCAGAGCTTGAAAGTAAAACTGCACGTTCAATAATATTCCGTAACTCACGAACATTTCCGGGCCATTTATATTCCATAAATGAGTTTATAATAGAATCAGGCAGATGTTTTTTTTGTTCTCCAAGTTCTTTGGAAAAATTAGTAAGAAAATGATCTGCAAGAGGAAGTATATCTTCATTTCTCTCC
>CBDVAD010000243.1:0-5972 GCA_965371875.1 uncultured bacterium | reverse complement strand
ATTCTGTTAGATGTTTTTCCTTTTTTTATTAAGCGATATTCCCTGTAGGCAAGAAGAGGAGGTATCATTAAAATCATAACAAACAGCTCACTTAAAATTCCCATACCGGCCACAAATCCAAGCTCTTTAATCAGATTAGTCTTGGCAATAGTGAGGGTAAAAAAGGCAGCAGCAGTAGTTAGAGCTCCGGTAATAATTCCTGAACCACTTTTTATGAGAGATTGTTCAACAGCGGTCTTAAAATCAGCACCTCCATCTCTCTCCTGAATATATCCGGAAAGAAGGTGTATGGCATAATCAATACCCAGACCAAGTAATGCTACAATATACATTGCAGTCATTATATTCAGTCTATGAATGATTAAACCGCTTAAGCCCAGAGTCCATAATATACCGGTTAAGAGAGGTATTCCCGATATCAGAGGAACAGAAAACATTCTAAAAATAAGAACAAGGAGCCCAAGAATGAGAATAAGCGCCAGGATTGAGGAAAAAGCAAGCCCCTGTCCGGAAGTTACCATTTCGTCTCTTCCAACCGTTGTAATACCAGTCAGACCTGCTTTGATACCTCTACTTAAAGCCACCTTCTTAGCCCCGGCTTCTATGGTATCAACACCGGGCTGGAGGAGGGATATATCATTTATTGTAAAAGAAGGCTGGACAATTAAAAGTCCCATTCTGTTATCATTACTCATTATGTACGGATCACCGAACATATAGGAATCCAGGACCTCATCCAATTTTGAATCGGATACTTCCTCTCCTTCAGCAGCATATTCAATCAGTTTAAGAAGCTCTCCCAGCCCTCTGAACTGAGTGACAGCTTCTGCTTCTTCATCCGCTAGTTTATCACTGTCCCCCGAATATTCTGCTTCAAAATCATCATTAATATGCTCTAACAGGGGTACAAGATTCAGGTCGGTGTATGAACGTTTTAATCTCTCAAGGTCTTCCATTTTTGTCAGCATCAGACCATGTTCTTTAAATAAACTCATATCAACCTTGCCGATTACGCTGGCAATATAGGGCTTATAGATATCATTTGAATATTCCAGGGTCATTGCATCAATAGTATTCTTAACAGTCTGCTCTGCCTCCACGGGGTCTTCTATGGACCTTCCGTCTATTACAACAAGGATAGCCGAGGCATAGGAAAATTTTTCGACAATCTCTTTTAAATCTCTTACCTGGTTTGATCTGTCAGGAAGCATGGAGTAGAAGGTCATTTCCATTTTCAATCTTGCAATTCCAAATCCCAGGAATACCGTGATTGCAAGGGCAATTAGAAGTGCCTTTCCCCAGTTTTCCACCGACCATAGTGCCCATCGGCTCAGGATTTTTTCTCTGAAATTCCGATTCTGTTCCATATCCGCTCCTCTCACATACCTACTGTAGGTATGTATATTTCTAAAAATAAAATTGGCATTCCAAACCAAGTTGAATTAAACACATATCCTCTCGAGAGTACTCTTTACAAGATCTTTACCCACTTCTGTAAGATCAGTTCCGGCTGTAAAACCGGAAACCAGCATGGCACCCTCTATCATTGCTATAATTTCAAATGCAAGTATCCTGCAGTTAATCTCCTTCTTAATAACACCTTTTTTCTGCTGGTCAAGAAACATCAATTCCAGTCCCTGCTGCATCTCATCGTATATGGCTGTTACCATTTCCGCTATTTTGGGGAATTTTTTTATCCCCACAAACATTAGATAGCTATAGTCTTTGTAATTGCTGAGAAAATCGATGTTAAGGGATTCTGCCATCATCCGGAAAATATTATTGAAAGAAAACAGGAACTCGAGCACTTCCTCCAGACTTGCATCTTCATTCATAGCCTCTGCGGAGTATTCCCGAACCATATCAAATACAGTAATCATACATTCCATGAATAGTTCATCCTTACTGTTAAAGTAATGGTATATACCGCCCTTGGTAATTCCAATACCCTTTGCTATAGAATTAAGAGACACTGACTGATAGTCATTTTCCACAAAATACTGAAGTGCTTTAAGAATTATTTTCTCTTTTGTTTCTTTCATAGTCATCCTTCAAAACATACCGACGGTAGGTTTCTTTTAATTTACAACTGATTATACTTTATGTCAAGATAAATAAATCAGGAAACCCCAATTCGCAGATTGATCATCAAGATCTTTTTCAGTATCTGAGTGGTTCAAAAAAAGATAGAATCAAATCATACTTCATGGACGTTGTCTATAATTTAATGGACAGGAGTAAGGTAAAAAGTTCCCATGAAGTTAATACTAAAATTTATAAATTGATAATCTGTTTCCAGCGTTTTAAGATAAAACACCTGCGGACCTATCCCCACACCCCATCTTTTAGCTATAATCCACTCTTTTTCTACACTGAAATTTATTCCAAATCCATTTCCATCATTAACACCTGTTGCCTCCCACCAATTATGGGCTAATGACACCATGCTATATGCCCCCATGACTGATACCCTTACATTAAATGGTGTATTATAAGAAAGGCCCACCCCAAATGCATCAAGATTTATAAAATTATATTCTCCAACTTTTTTATTAATCAATCCACCAAACTCACCTATGAATAAAGCATATTTTCTATTAAAACCCCACCCGATTGCATGATTTTTAGTTACAATTGTAAAACCTGATCCATTGATCCTTGAATTTTCCAACATTAAACCTGGTCCAACACTCATTTTTACGAAAAGCCCATCATGTGCTTCAACATAAGTTGTTGAAATACATATAAAGCAGAATGCAATTAATAATTTGTTGCGCATAATATTTTCCATTATGTTGATGCCACATTATAAATCACTGGCATTTGACCCTTCCATTTATTCCATACATTTTCATCAGTGACCAAATCGGCCATAAAGTGACCAACGTTTATTCGACTGGTTTGGCCCGCATTAAAAATTGCACTCCTGATTGGTGAAGGATGCACCTGGTATTTGGTTACAATTTCTTCATTTATTAAACTGTCAGGGCGAACTGCAACCCACTCAACTATAGGGTCCTTTTGACCAATATTTGTTCGCAAATAATCAGCGGCCATTTCATTGTCCACATGGGGAGGTAAAAGAAGACGAATAAGTCCAATGACACATTTTTCACCAAAAGAAATCGGCTCATTGAGATCCCGGTTGCTATTACCAGTTGTATTCATGAGGATATATTTGGTTGGTTTTCCAGAGTTATTGGCCTTGATCGCATTACACAATCGATGGGTAGCATCCCTAACAAGCTTATGAGGTTGGCCATAAATTCCTTTTATGTTTAAATTGTGCCCAAGGCATGAAACTACCGCATCACACTTATTGGTATACTTTATCATCTCCGAGTCACTCAGTTCCAAAAGACTGGCAGAGATAACAGTCAATTTATCATTATTCATGGCAAATTTTGGTAACTTTTCGGGGAACCTCACAATCACTTTTACGTTTTGTCCGCGATTGAGCAGCTGCTCTACTAATAACTGTCCGGTTGCCCCGGTCGCACCAACTACAAGAATTGTCATACTAATACTCCTATTATTTTATTTCACCTTCTCTTTCATATTTTAAGTAACCCAAAATTTTTCTACTCTTAAACAGGTGTTCATATTTTTTCATCCTTATTAAGTACCATAGGCAATTGCAGTTCTATTGAATCCTTTCACTATCAGCCATATCGCCAAAACCATTTCCTGCAAGGCAATTGGAAGAAATAAAAGTAAATAGACTGTCGAAATAATATCGATGATATGGAACATTACTAACAAGCTCGCTAATATTGCCAATATAGTTCCCATAAATCCCAATACTGACAGCCACTGAGGGACAAGTTTTGCCTGATACAATAATAAGTTAAACATCAATCCACCTACGCTTAAAGCCAGAATCATTGCAACATGATTAACCAAATCACGACCTGTCCGCAATAAACTGCCAAAAGTATGGAAATATGATGGATCTGTGGTTCCTGCTTTCATGAATTCCTGGCTTAATTCCAATAACAAAAGCAGGCTAATTACACCAATAATAATGAATACTGCCGCAATAATCCTGAAACTAAGAAATCCAAGAGCCAAACTCTCATTATATTTTCTTAAAATCGGATAAAGCGTAATTGCAATGCCTATATATACAACAGCCATGACAAATTGAAAAATTGCTCCAAGTACTACCTGGTTTGCATTTGCAGAAGCTTTAATCAGATAATCCGAAGTATCTATTGCCGGAGCAACACTCAGGATTCCTGCAATTGTACCAATTATAAATAATACACCGGCAATTATTACAATTTTTCTGTTTGAATCCATTTTTCCTCCTGTCGTTAGAACTCAGCAGATTTGCTGGAGGCAAATTCCGCTGTAGTGATTTGTTAGGTTTTGTTATGTTCCACAGTTATTACCACATTCCCCTTCTTATGTCCTGTATCAACATACTTATGAGCCCCAACAATTTGTTCCAGGGAATATGTCCTATCTATTACAGCCTTAAGTTTTCCCGCCTCAAATAATTCATTGATTTGAACAAGATATTCGGCCTTTAATTTGGGAGCTCCATCATCAATTGATATGTATTTCCCCTCGGTCGACAGCACTTTCTTACATTGTGCCTTTAGCTTTTTCCTATCAATCTTGCCGTTAGGAACTGCATCCAGAATAAAATCATACTGCTCTTGACTACCGGCAAAATCCTCCTTCGTATAATCAATCACTCTATCAGCCCCCAGAGATTTCACCAGTTCTATATTCTTTGTACTACATATACCTGTAACTTCCGCACCAAGATTCTTAACAAGCTGCACTGACGTAGTTCCAATGGCTCCCGAAGCACCATAAATAAGAACCTTTTGTCCTTTTTGGATATTGCCTTTTTCCAGAAAATACGGAGCTAAAACACCCCCATAAGCAACGGCTGCTGCTTCCTCATAGCTCATATTAGCAGGCTTAATCACAAGACAGCCTCGCTTCGACTCATCTTCAGAAATACATAGATACTCTGCATAAGCTCCAAAACTATAACCGGTAAACCCATAAACCTGGTCTCCTTTTTTGAATCTTTTCACATCTTTGCCAACTGACTCAATTTCCCCGGCAAAAACAAGGCCTAGTACAGGCTTTCTCGGTTTTCTAAAACCTATCATCATTCGGAACATCAGCCCCACGAGAACAGGCATATCAGCACCCCGGATTAATACATCACTTCCTGTTACTGCTGTTACGAAGTTTTTTATACATACTTCTTTGTCCTTCGGCATAGGTTTTGGCATCTCTTTGAATTGCAAAACTTCGGGCGGTCCGTATTTCTTACAAACAACTGCTTTCATGAGTTTTCTCCTTTTATGAAACTAGCCCAATTCTTTAGATTTATTTACTTTACCTATCTTTCAATTGTTATGTTTCACTGCAATAACGGTTTTTCCGATGGAGTGTCCCTCATCAAAATACTGAAAAGCTTCAGGAACTTCACTCAATGAATAGCGTTTATCTATAACCGGAACAACTTTACCAGCTTCAATAAGCTCTTTTATTATAATCAAATCCCTGTTATCTGGTTTCGCTACCCCCATGGAACAAAGTTTTTTACTCCCTGTCATTGAAAACCACGGCCCCAGAAGCATGGCTTCTGCAATTTGGGCCCCGGCGCCGCCAATCTGAACATAAATCCCTAGAGGATTTAAAACACGTTTATAATCCAAAATGTGATGATACCCATTAACGGCAATAATCAGATCATAGGTTTTACCACTTTTTGTAAAATCTTCTTTAGTATAATCAATAACAAAATCTGCACCTATTGAATGCACCATCTCTATTTTATCGCTGCTGCACACTGCTGTAACGGTTGCTCCATAAGATTTGGCAATCTGCAATATAAAAGTTCCTACACCGCCGGAAGCTCCATTAATTAAAACTTTTTGCCCCGGCTTAATCTGCCCTGCTAAGCGAAGCCCCTGCAGGGCAGTGACTGCAGATATAGGTAC
>CBDVAD010000242.1:0-5992 GCA_965371875.1 uncultured bacterium | reverse complement strand
AAAGTTAAGAATTCATAGTTTATGGCTTATTTAACCAAACAGGATCAGATTAAGCCTGATAAGATTATTGATATTGTTTTTAGATATAAATGGATTATACTATGTTTGCTTGCTGCTTCCCTTACCATAGGCTTAATAAAAACTATTACTACAAACAGAACATATGAAGCCTCAACCCTGATTCTTGTCCAACCTCAGACAGTGCCGGAAGACTATGTAAGATCAGTTGTGTCAACAGGAATTGAAGAAAGAATCAGCACTATATCCCAGCAGATCATGAGCAGAACCAATCTTGAAAAAATTATCAATCGATTCAAACTGTTTAAAAATAAAGAGGATATGTTTCTTGAAGATAAAATTGAAAGCCTGAGAAGCAGAATTGATGTTACTATCACTCGTTCAAGGCAAAGACATGGTTCAGAGACATTTGCTATTCAGTTCAAGGGTAGTCAGCCTGATCGGGTCATGCAGATTACAAATACCCTGGCAGGCTATTTTATGGATGAGAATTTGAGGATCAGAGAGGCCCAGGTGACAGGCACTAGCGAATTTCTCGATGAAGAGCTTGAGAAAATTAAAAAAACGCTTGAATTAAAAGAAAAGGATCTTGCAATATATCGGTCAAATAACGCTGGTGGGCTCCCCAGCGAGCTTGAAGCCAACTTGAGGACTCTGGACAGGCTTCAAACACAACTGACAGATAACCAGGCAGCATTAAGAGATGCCAGAAATACTGAGATTTCACTGCAACAGCAGATTATTCGGCAGAGAGAGATATCCGGCCAGAGTTTCACTCCAACCGGGCAGGCATTGAATGGCCAGGGAAACGAAAACAGGAGTGTGGGACGTAGTACTGATAGAATTGAGCTTAATCGGCTTAAAGAAGAGCTTAGACGCCTTCTTTTAAGATATACTGAAAAACATCCGGATGTGGTAAGATTGCAGAAAACCATTACAAAACTCAGGACAAAAATAGAGAACAGTGATGAAACTGGTGTTTCTGACGAAGATGAATTATTGATTGTAGATCCGGAAGTCCTGGAGCTTGAATTGCAGTATACGCAGGTTAGAAATGCTATCATAGGGTTGGTTGCGGATATTCAGACTGTAAAAGAGAGAATGAAATCCCACGAGAAACGGGTGGAGCAAACTCCGGTAAAGGAACAAGAGTTGCAGAAGCTTCTTAGGGATTATGCCAGTATTCAGAATGTGTACACTTCTGTTCTGGACAGAAGACTTGAGGCAGAGTTGTCCGTGAATATGGAGAAAAAGCAGAAAGGAGAGCAGTTCAGGGTTCTTGATTATGCAGTAAGGCCTGAAAAACCGATTTCTCCTAATGTAAGAAAAATGTTTTTTATGAGTTTAGGAGTAGGCTGTGCCCTTGCCGGCGGTATTATTTACCTTTTCTTTATTTTTGATAATACAATCAGGAGAAAGGAAGACATAGGAGACATATTCGGGCTTCCCGTTTTGGTCGAAATTGCATCTATAAAACAGCCTGGAAATGAGTTCAGACAGAAATTTAATACCTTGACATTGGTTATTGCTTCTTCTTATGTATTAGTAATCAGTGGTGCCTTCATGATGTTGGATTCGCATGGTATAGAGAGATCAATACAATTTATTAAATCATATATTAATTTTTAACTAACGAGGTAAAGGCTTGGGAAAGATCTTTAAGGCACTTGAGAAGTCAGAAAAAGAATCCGGACGATTTATTTCTTCTACACCTGAAATAAAAACTTCTTCAAGACCTGCTCCCCTGAATATCACAGAAGAGTGGGACCTGATTTCAGTTCAAAAACCCCATTCCCTTGAAGCTGAACAGTTTAGAGTACTGAAGAACAGCCTTTTGTTTCCTGAATCCGGCAATCCGCCACGGACTATCATGGTTACAAGTACATCCCATGGAGAAGGAAAATCGTTTGTAGCATCAAATTTGGCTGTTGCTATAGCTTCCAGTATAGATGAACATGTTCTTCTGGTTGACTGTGACCTGCACAATCCTACTATACATACCATGTTCGGGCTTAAAAATAATAAAGGATTATCAACCTTTCTTACTCAAGATAAATCTCTTTCCTCGCTCATGAAGAAGACATTCTTACGAAAACTTACTGTATTGCCGGGAGGACCGCCACCAGCCAATCCTTCTGAACTGATTTCATCTGAACAGATGAGGCGGCTGGTTAACGAGGTCAAAGCCAGGTATGACGATCGGTATATTATACTTGATGCACCGCCTCCCCTCATAACATCAGAGACCAATGCTCTTGCAAAACAGGTGGAAGGGATACTGCTGGTGGTAAAGCATGGATATGCCAGGAAGGATCGAATACAAGATATAATTGATATTTACGGTAGAGAGAAGATGCTGGGAGTTGTTTATAATTTTGCAAAAGATAAATTTGGCCTCAATTATAGCGACAAATACAGATACGGATATGAAAAGAAAAAAGGCTGATTCTGAAAAATGCTTCGTCTCTTAAAGCAGTATTTCCCAATTCGAAATGTTGTTTTTATTATCCTTGAAGGAGAGGTTATTTTTATGTCGTTTATAGTGGCATCAGCGATTCTAACTTTTTTTATCCCATTCTCTTTTGATGTTTTGCTGATTTTACGGATTGCTCTTGTTACAATAGTCTGTCAGATATGTCTCTACTACAATGACCTTTATGATTTTAATCTGGTAAAAACTTTGCCGGCAATGACCATAAGACTTCTACAGAGTCTTGGAGTTGCCTCTATTATCCTGGGAGTAGTTTATTTTATTTTTCCCCTGGCCACAATTGACCAGCAGGTTTTCATGTTAAGCCTTTTTATTTTAATCATTTTTGTAACCAGTTGGCGGTTGGCCTATTTAAATATCTTAAACAAAGGAGTTTTTAACGAGAGTATCATTATAGTCGGGTCAAGCGATCTTTCCATCGCCATTTTGAATAAAATACAGACCACAATAGACTGTGGATACAGGATTAAGGCAATTTTCCCTGATACTGACGACACTATGAATATAATTAACTCTAAAGGTATATTCTATAATTATAATATTAGCATGCTTAGCAAAATTGCAGTTTCCGGTGGCGTAAAGAAAATTGTAACAGTAATAAAAGAGCAGAGAGGTGCCTTTCCTATGAAAGAGCTCATAGAATGCAGGACCGTTGGTATTGAGGTCATAGACGGCTGCTCTTTTTATGAACACCTTGCCGGGAAAGTTCTTGCTGATAAAATTAATCCTTCCTGGCTGGTTTTTTCAGACGGGTTTAAAAAATCAGGCATAAGAAATTTTTTAAAAAGAGTTGAAGATATTATTGGATCACTTATTGCGCTGATATTGCTTTCACCAATTCTGGCTGTTACTGCGATATCTGTTAAAATCAGTTCAAAAGGTCCTGTTCTTTTTAGCCAGGACCGTATGGGTAGATATAAAAGAGAATTTATGATGCATAAGTTCAGATCCATGGTGAACGATGCAGAAAAGCTGACCGGTCCGGTCTGGGCAGGTGAGGATGACTCCAGAATAACCAGGGTTGGAAAAATTATTCGGAAATACCGGATTGATGAACTTCCTCAGTTCTGGGATGTTTTAATGGGCAGGATGAGCCTTGTGGGACCAAGGCCAGAGAGAAAACACTTCACTGATCAGCTTGAACAACAGATTCCGTTTTATTCCCAGCGTTTTATTGCAAAGCCCGGCATCACCGGATGGGCGCAGATTTCCTATGATTACGGGGCAACTGTTGAGGATGCCATTGAAAAACTTAACTATGAACTTTTTTATATTAAAAATATGTCTTTAGTATTTGATTTTATTATTATTTTGCGGACTATCAAGATCGTTCTTTTTGGAAAGGGCGCCAGATAGTTTTAAACAAATATTGAGTAAAAACAATTGGTTATAATGAAAAATCGAAACAATCGAAGGAGCGGAGCTATGTTTACTAATCGCCTTGGTAAAAGTTTACAAAGTTTAAGTATTTTTGTTTTAACACTTTTGCTTCTGTCCAATATAAGTCTTGCAGAAGATGCCACATCAATTAAAGAGTATAGTATCGGAGCTGGTGATGAGTTAAATATCAATGTATGGAATGAATCTGATTTAAACCTTGAGTCTGCCAGGGTACGGATAGATGGTAAAGTGACCTTCCCGCTGCTGGGTGATCTCCAGGCCGCAGGCCTCACTACAATGGCGCTTAAAGAAAAAATTGAAATACAACTCAGTAAATTTATAGAGTCTCCCACTGTAACTGTTACCCTGTTGAATTCAGCAAGCAAAATGTTTTATATTCTTGGAGAAGTGATGGAAACAGGTGAGTATCCCATAATAAAGAGTCTGACTGTGATGCAGGCCTTTGCCCTGGCTGGCGGATTTACAGAATGGGCATCTAAAAAAGAAATTCTTCTGTTCAGAAAAGAAAACGGGAAAGATATAACCATCAAAATAGATTATCGAAATATTGTTAAAGGAGATTTTAGTAAAAATATCCTCATCCAGGCCGATGATACTATAGTTGTCCCATAAGGAGAGCACTTATGAATAAAGAAAAGACAATCATTTCCGGTTTCGTAAAATTTGCAGCAATCATTGCAATAACCGTCCTTATAGCTGTTAATTCTACCTCAGCAGCGATCATACATTTTATTCCCAGCGTATCAATTTCAGAAGAGTACACTGACAACTATAATCAGACTGATAATAATACCGAGGGTGAATTCAGCACAGAGTACCAGGCAGGATTTGAGTTTGAGTATATTGAAACAAGGGGACAGGCAAGTTTTAGCTATAACCTGTCATATATAGATTATAATGAGCATGATGAGAATGACGCATGGCAACATAACCTTGCCATAGACAGTCTGTTCAATTTGACCAGGCATACAGATCTGACCCTTACAGAATCATTCTCCACCAGCAGAGATATCAGCCAGAGAACCGGAACATGGGAAGATCATGCTACCAACGATATTACAGCAGGATTATTACATCAGTTTGGCCAAAGAAATTTTGCCGGAGTTGATTTTTCTTATTCTTTTGACAAATATGATGATCCGAATCTGGATGAATATGAAAGCTTCCGTCCTTCAGCATTCCTCACATATTGGTTCAATCTAAGATATGGTTTTGAATTGTCTGCCTTTTATGAACGAACTGAATTTGATATTTCTAACAATGAAGAAGATACCTGGTCAGGTGATATCAGGTTTATAAGGCAAATGACAAATCATTTTCAGGTTTACGTGGGGTATGGTCATTCTATTGCAGAAGATGACACAGAAAAGCATATCATATACAATCCGTCAGTAGGGTTTGACTGGACTATTTCTGAAACATCAAGCATATCCATTGGAGCGGGTGTTTTGTTCAACAGATATGATAATCAGCAGGATTCAGAAGATTTTTTTCTGGATTTGAATGCATTTAAGCTGTTTGATTTCAGCCGCAGGGGGTCTTTTGCCATAAGCGCATCAAGTGGTTATGGAGAAATCAGTGAAGATGCTGCAAGCCTGGGGTTTAACATTTATTACCAGGCAGGATTTAATTACAATTATGCCTTGACCAGGGAGGCAAGTCTGGATATATCAGGTTCCTATTTGAGGGACGAGTTTGATGAAGAGCTCGCTGATCGGGTTGATAACGTTTTTGATTTAAGTGCAGGTGTCATTTGGAGCCCTTTAAACTGGTTGACTCTGGGCATATACTATTCGTACACCAACTTTAAAACCGATGCCACTGTACGGGACGATTATGTAGAGAACCGGGCAACTTTTACTGTCACTCTTATCCCTTATCGCCCACGACGGATTCAGCCACATGCAACTCCAGGGGAGACAAGGGAGAATATAGAAACCAGAATATTTGAAAGATAATATGATTCTTTTGACATTTGACGTTGAAGATTGGTTTCAAGTCGAGAATTTCAAGGCATATATTGACTTTTCAGCCTGGGATTCTCTGGAACTTCGGGTTGAAAGCAACACAATAAAAATACTT
>CBDVAD010000241.1:0-5994 GCA_965371875.1 uncultured bacterium | reverse complement strand
GTTCATAAAATACTGCCTTTGGTAATTAAAGACAGACAGGGACAGATTCTCGAAGTATCTCTTTCTAACGAGAAGGGGTTTAACAAAAGCCTTGAAAGAGGGCATCTCTGGCACCTTCATAAGGAAACAGGCCGGCTCCTCCCTTATTCCGAGGATTCACTGTTAAACATTTCAGAGCATACTTCATGGTATGAGGCGATATTAGGTATTGGAAAAGCGCACAGCACAGCACACGATCAGCAGGATCTTTTTTCCTCACAAGAGAATATTAACAAAAATACAGATGTACTTACACTTCTTCAGAATGTATTAATAAACAGAAAGAGAGAGTTACCGGAAGGTTCCTATACAACACATCTATTTAAGTCCGGTGCCGAAAAGATCAGAAAGAAAACAGGTGAAGAAGCTATTGAGCTGATACTTGCATCAAGCCGGAGTGAAATCATTTACGAATCAGCGGACCTTATCTATCATATGCTTGTACTCCTTTTATCAGAGGATATTTCCATAGATGAAGTTCTTGCTGAATTAGGAAAAAGGGCGGCCCAGGGATGAGAAAACCGTATCTTGAACGATTAAAAGATGGTGTTCTTCTCTTTGACGGTGCCATGGGGACAATGATTTATGAGTCCGGCGTGTTTATTAATCAGTGTTTTGAAAATGTGAATCTGACATCCCCTGATACTATCTTAAATGTTCATCGAAAAATGGCAGAAGCCGGGGCCCAGGTCCTTACAACAAATTCTTTTGGAGCTAATCCTATTAAACTGGGCAGCTATGATCTGGAAGAAAAAACAACTGAGATAAACATAAGTTCTGTTAGACTTGCCAGAGAAATTGCAGGGGAAGATCTATATGTGGCAGGTTCCATCGGGCCAACATCTGTCCGAATGGCGCCAATCGGCACTACTCCCAGAGAAGAGGTTGAAGATGCTTTCAGGGTGCAGATTGAAGCACTTATAAAGGGTGGCGTTGATCTTCTCTTATTTGAAACTTTCCGGAATATGGACGAATTGATTCTTGCAGCCAGGACAGCTAAGTCTGTAAATGAAAAGATTCCTGTCCAGGCACAGATAAGTCTCAGGCATGAAGACACAGAAATACATAAAAATACCTATCTTAATCTGTTCAGACATCTGGATGATGAAGAATCCATTGATGTAATAGGAATGAATTGTTCAACAGGCCCCGCGGATATGCTGGATATTCTTAATGAAATACAGGGAAGAATATCAAAACCTTTTTCCATCATGCCTAATGCAGGTTTTCCCAGGGACATTGACGGCAGGCAGATGTATCTGGCCTCTCCCGAATATTTTGCTGAGTACTCACTTAAATTTCTGGATGCTGGTGTCTCTGTAATTGGAGGCTGCTGTGGTACAACCCAGGATCATATAAAAAAGATGGGAGATGCTCTTCTATCTCTGGATAAAGGAAGAAGACATCAGATTGTAATAAAGGGTGACGATAATTTAGAAATCGAAGCAGCCCCTTTGGCTAAGCGGTCAGCATTGGGAAAGGCCCTTGCATCCAAAGAATGGATTACTGCTATAGAACTGGTTCCACCTATTGGAACCGACCTGACAGCTGTTCTGAATAAAGCTAAGAAACTAATGAATAAGGATGTCACTGTAATTAATATTCCGGATGGGCCAAGGGCTTCTTCCAGAATTTCTGCATTCCTGACTGCTGTTGAAATATATCGGAATACAGGAATAGAGACTATTCCCCATATCTGCTGCAGGGATAAAAATCTGATAGGGCTTCAGTCAGAATTGCTGAGTTCCCAGGCTGCAGGTCTCCGGAATATACTGGCAATTACAGGAGACCCTCCAAAGGCAGGGAATTATCCGGATGTAACTGGTGTATTCGATGTCGATTCTATTGGGCTCATCTCTCTTTCAGCCAGCCTCAATCGTGGTGTTGATCTGGGAGGAAAATCACTTCCTGATAAAACAACTTTTGTTATAGGGGCTGGCGTAAATCCAACGGCTCAGTTTGTGGAAAAAGAGATAGAAAGGGCCTTTATGAAAGCAGATGCAGGAGTAGATTATTTTATTACTCAACCGGTTTTTGATCTGGAACTTCTGGATAGTTTTCTTAACAGAATAAAGGGAACAGGAGTTCCGGTTATAGCAGGGATTTGGCCTTTGGCAAGCTATCGAAATGCACTTTTTCTTCATAATGAAGTTCCTGGTGTAACTATTCCTGAAGAAATTATGAAAAGAATGGAAAAGCAGGACTCAAAAGAAGCTGCGAGGAATGAGGGTATACTTATTGCTAAATATTCAATAGAGCAGATGAAAAATAAAATTGCCGGAATCCAGGTAAGCCCGCCTTTCGGACGAATAGATACTGCTCTTGAGGTAATGGCAGATAAGGGGAAGCTGGAGACCGAAGACCGGAGACCGGAGGAAAAGAAATCATAGGGATTAAAATCTGCAATACTCCCCGGTCCCTGAGCTTGCGCTGCACTGAGCTTGCCGAAGTGTCGAAGGGCTATTCCCCTTCAGCCGGCTCACTGCTTGTTTCTTTAACTGTTTCTTCTTCTTTGTAATTTAGTACTATTTTTTCTCTCATACGCTTCTGAGTCAGTTTTACATAGAGTGTTTTTTCTTCCCGTTCATAAACCCAGCCGCTTGAGTAGTACTGAAACCTCTTGTCGCTGTTCCAGTTAATTCCGTTCATTTGAAGATTTTTAAATGGTTCCACACCTTTTATTACCAGGAGATGAACTCCATCTCTGGGAAATGTAAATTCAAACTCAGAAGAATTTTTATTTGATATGTAGGATACAGTGTTTGCTGCTGTCCAAACAGAGATATCTGTTCCGGCAGTTCCCTTGAAATTTACTACATGGGGATAGTATTCATTTGAAACCAAATTGGAGTAGAGTGTATCTGCACCATAGTAGCTGTCTCCATGAATATCGCCCTCTCTATCAATAAATTCCGGAATAAGACCCGATCCATCCGTTAGAGAGAGTACGCTAACTACCATACTTCTGCCTATTGTCTCAAAAAGGTTATCTGACTCAATCCTGCCAATTTCATACAGTGCAAGACCTGTTCTTATGGAAAGTAAAGTATCAAAGAGGCTCTCTTTTCCGCCTGCCAGAAAAAGACCGTCATTAACCCTTGTAAGTGCTGGGAAAATCTGTTCTTCGATTACAGAATACAATCGCATAAGATCTTTATACTGATTAGCTTCTATTTTTATTGAATCTTTATAGACTTCTGCCATTCCTGTGAGAACAGCTGGTTCAAACCTTTTTCCCAGATCAATCGAGGAGACAAACTCACTAAAATCCCGGATTAAGGCAGAGGATGAAATCCATGCCAGTTCCTGCATAAGGTTTGTCTCATGAAAAAGGGTCAGATCTTCAGATTTTACTGCTGTTGATATCCTTTTCTTCAGGGTATCATTCATTTCCCTTCGTAGAGAATTAGTATTTACAACATTACCGGAAAAGGTTGCACTCAGGAAGTTGAACCCGCTTTCCTTACTGCCAACTGTATTTACAATATTTTCTATCTGGGCAACTCTTCCCCGTTTTAAACTTTCGGATATAAAAGAAGTAAGGAGATTATTATCAAGGCCGTATGTTCCGTCAGCCAGAACCCATTCACCACTTACAGGGTTATATCGACCCTGGCGCCATCCATCATAGGCTGTGCCGATAAAATTTTCGACAGTTGATTCATAAAGATCTGTTGAAACAGGTCCTGTTTTACCAAAGAAATAATACTGGAGAGGGTCTTTATCACCAATCTCATCAATGACTATAGATGCTGATTTACCGGTCAGTGGAAGCATTAATGATCCTGCTGTCATATCCAGTATGGATCCGCTTCTTGCGGCGAACATATAATTTGTACCTGAAACACTGTAGGAATAACAGGGCAGATACGATACCTGGTGAAGATCCGACATTAGTTCTACAGGAAGTACCAGTGTATCTTCAGTATCTCCAGGATATTCAATATCAAATACTATACTTGATGATTCATCATTCCTGATCGTTATTACCAGAGAATTTGTAAAAGAAAGGGTAAACCCTGATTCTGTGGTTAGATAGCCTGTAAGCTCTGCAGAAGAGATAGTCCCTTCTGAGTCAAGAATTGTAATCGGCTCTTTTGAGAGATTAATTATAAGTCCGGGTACTATTAATTTTACATTTGATATGCTGTTTTTATCCAGCCCCTGTTCTCCTGAACCGGACAGACGTATATTATCAATTTTGATATTAAAAATATTATCTCTGCTGCTGAATTCAAGAAATAGCAGGGATCCTGTCATAAATAGAAAGAATAGCGGGACAAGGTAGTATATTTTACTGATTTTAGTATTCATCTGACGTATATTAACAATGAAAGATTAAAATATCAACTTACTTCCCCGGCTTCATGCAGAATAGTTCTTCTATCTTGTCTATTTTTAATTCAGACAGTATATTGTCTTCTAACAAGGAGCAGATAGTGAGAATTTTCGCATCATACCTGGTAGTAGTAATACTGCTGGCTGGTTGTGCTACGACTACTACAGTTACAGAGAAGCAAAAACTGGAAGAAAAAGAGCTTGAACTGGAGCTGTCCCCCTATGAGGGTATAGGTTTTTATATGAGTGTGGGAGACCCTTTAGGTGCTTTGGAATTATTCGAGACTGCATACTCTGAAAATCCGGATAGTATAGAAACAAAGATTCTGCATTCTTCACTTCTGTTAACAGTAGGACAGTTGGATGAAGCAAGATCTACTTTGAATGAAATACTGTCAGAGGATTCAGATAATCTTAAAGCTCTGTTTAATATGTCCTTTCTTGAAGGTATGGCAGGAAATACAGTTGCCCAGGAAGAGCAGCTTAATCTGATTCTTGAAGTCGATTCTGAAAATGCTGAAGCTATGTCTTATCTTGGTGAAATATATCTCACAGAGAAAAAATATGATAAGGCAGAAGATATTTTTAAGAAGAGTATTGAATTTGATGAGGATAATATTGTTGCCAGGGTAGGTTACGGGAATTTGCTTCTTCGGGATAAATCCTATGAAGAATCTGCCCTGCAATTTGATCATGTAGTGGAAACAAATCCGGATTATTCATTTGCATATTCTGATAGAAGTAAGGCACGGGCAGGTCTAAACGATGCGAGTGGCGCAATATCTGATTTAACAAAAGCAATTGAACTTAATGGTGACTACTACTGGAACTATGTTGACCGGGGGAAACTGCTTCTTTTTGTTGATGACAGAGAAGGTGCTTTTAATGATTTTACCAGAGCAATAGAAATCGATCCTGATTTCTTTTATGCCTATGTATACAGAGCCGGAATAAATCAGGGGAAAAATAATATTGATGCAGCTGTCTCTGACTATAACAGAGTAATTGAACTGCGTCCTGATTATTATTTTGCTTATGAACCACTGGCAATTTTGGAATATATGAAGGAAAACTATAATCGGGCGGCAGAAATGTTTGGGAAAACCAGTAAAAACTTTCCGGAAGATCCGGCATATATTCTCCTGACCGGGATTTCCAGATATTCGGATGGTGATAAAGAAGGCGGAATAGATATTATAAAAACAGCAATGGATAATATTCCCAGAGAAGGCTATTTCTATGATATTGCCAGAATGTTTTCGGAACCTGGATATGATTCATATCTGGTAGGTAAATTGACAAGAGAAACCAAAAAACCGCTAAAAGCCAGAGTTTTATTTTATGTTGCCACTTATTATAAACTTCAGGGGAATACAAGGCTTGCCAATACCTATTTTTTTGAAGTAGCCGATGCAAAAATATATGGAATGTTTGAAACAGATCTGGCAGAGTATGAACTGCAGCAGTCTGGTAATTTAAATTATTAAAATATTATAAATTGACTGGAATTATTAATAGGAGAAGAATCTTGAAGGAAAGCGACACTATAACCCAGGTAATACTGGGTGACCGGGAAATTATTCTGGTTGGAACAGCACATATATCCAGAGACAGTAT
>CBDVAD010000240.1:0-6036 GCA_965371875.1 uncultured bacterium | reverse complement strand
TCCGATGGTCTTCCGAGCCGTGTTCAGAGTGCCTATAGGACCTGGATCAGTACCCTCTCGGACAGACAAAAGTTCGTCATAGCCGGCGATCTGCGCGCGCATCAAGGCTCTGGAAAGCTCAACTTCCTGTTCACCAGTTAAAAGAGACTCCTTGCCTATTTCCCGTAGATAAAGACGTATTGGGTCATCAATAGAGGATTCTTTGTCACCGTAAACAATCTTTTTCTTACTGGAAATATTAGCACTGCTAATTTTATCTATTTCTTCTTCCTGAATCAGTTCTTCATCACCATCATCTTCATCATCAGATAATAACTCGGTTGTACCTGGAGTTTGTAAATTTTCTTCTTCAAGAACAATCTTGTTTTTTTCAAGCATGTTGATTACTTCTTCAATTTTATCTGAATTAACAATTGATTCCGGCAGGAAATCATTTACCTCATCGTAAGTTATACTCTTCTTAGTCCTGGCATATTCTATAAGTTTTATAACTGATGGGTCATTTTGTATGTCCGACACTACTAATTACCCTTTATTCTTAAAAGTTCTTCATCTATAAATTTCTTTTCAGAGAGAAGCCTCTCTAGTTCTATCCTGTCTGCAGTTAGATCAGTTTTTCTAAGGTGAATTTCAATTTCACTGCGTTTTTTCTCAAGTTTTCGCTGTCTTATTTTGTTGACTCCATCTTTTATTATCTGACCAGAGTTAAGTCTATATTCTCCTGTTGAAAGTTTAAGAAGAATAACTCCTTTTAAAGCTTCATCTTCTATTGTTGCCAACAGATTCTCATCAAAAGAACAATCCCTTCGATACATATCCTCAAGGATAATATACACCCTTTTGGCTCTTGAATCCTCCAAATCATCTATATCTATAACATTCCTTACAGATCCAAATGCTTCCCTGTTTTCAACTAAAGCAATCATAAGAAACAAATCCAGAGACATCTGAATTTCTTCCCGTTGATCTATTGCTGAATTCCTTGTTTTTAAAGGCTTTGTTTTTCTTTTATTAGCTGTATAATCCTTATAAACAGAATTTATGTCTATTTCCAGGACGTTAGCTAAATACTTAAAACTGTCCTCTTTTCTTAACTCAGTACCTAAACTATCTAAATATGGAGTTATAAATTGAAAAACTGATTCCTTTCCTTCCGAATTCTTAATACCAAAACGATCAACTGCCTTTTTAACAAGGTACTCTAATGTATTTATAGGATATTTTGTTAGTTTATTCAACGCCTCAGGGCCTTCTTTTTCAAGTATCTCAGATGGATCTTTCCCATCAGGTAAATTAATAACATAATTGGATATCCCATATTTCTCAAGTATAACAGCAGATTTCAATGTAGCCTCAATACCTGCTGTATCAGGATCGAAAACAATCATACATTTAGAAGCATAACGCTTTAAAATTTTTGCCTGTTTCTCAGTAAATGCCGTACCAAGAGGTGCAACCACATTTTTTACCCCTGACTGATAAAAAGCCAATACATCAAAATTTCCTTCAACAAGTATAAATTCCTTTTTTTTTCTTATTTCCTTTACTGCAGTATGAATACCAAAAATAGTTTCACCTTTTTTATAGATATCAGTTTCAGGAGAATTTATATATTTACCCCCCCAGTCACTCTCTTTCAATTTCCTACCACTAAAAGCAATTGTATCCTGCTGGATATTGATGATTGGAAACATTATTCGATTGCTGAAAAGACTTATTTTGATATTTTTTTTTGTAAATATACCTGATTTAGTCAAAAAAATTTCCGAATAATTTTTATTTTTTAGAAAATCATACAACCAGAATTTTTCTGAAGGAGCATATCCTAATTTAAAAACAGTGATTGTCTCCTCAGAAATACCTCTGTCAGCTAAGTACTTTCTTGCGCTTTTTCCTGAATCCCTGTTTAAAAGAATGTAGTTAAAACTACCTGCAATTTTATTGTAAAGACCCAGTAATGCTATTTTTTGTTTATCTTCAGGACTTTCCCTTTGAGTTTCAACTTCAACACCAGCTTTTGCTGCCAATTGCTTGAATGCTTCGAAAAACGAGAGGTTTTCAATCTCTATCAGAAAGTCAAAAACACTACCACCTTTATGGCATCCAAAGCAGTAAAACATATTTTTATCTTCGGTGACTGAAAAAGAAGGTGTTTTTTCATTGTGAAAAGGACAAAGCCCCCAATGCATATTTCCTTTTTGTTTTAGGCTCAGGTATTCTGATACAACATCCACTATACTGATTTTATCAAGAATTTCCTGTTTTTTAAGATCAAATGACATTAAATGGTATTCCTAATTTTTCTTTATATACAAATTATATGCTGCATTATGCTCTGATAAATTTGTTGTAAATACATGTTGCCCCGATTCTGGATTTTTCAATAAAAAATAGAGAAAATCACTTTTCTCAGGATAAAAAGAAGATTTTAATGCTATCCCTCCCGGATTCGAGATTGGTCCCGGAGGAAGTCCTGTATTTATATAAGTATTATAAGGGGACAGTATCTCTAAATCTCTATAGGTAATAACATCCGGATGTGGTTTGTTTTGAACATCTGCAATAATGTATACTATTGTAGCGCAAGAACCTAATGGTATAGGTGAAGAAGAAGAGAGGCGATTATAAAAAACTCCTGCCATTAATGGCGCTTCATCAGGATCTCTGTATTCCCGTTCTACAATTGATGCAAGAATAATTTTATCCAAAAGTTCATTTCTATCAAGAATTTTATACTCAGGATTAATTTCCTCGAGTCTTGAGAAAAAGTTTTCAACCAAAACTCTTACTATTTTTTCAGCAGGAAAATTTTTTTGAAACAAATAAGTATCAGGATATAAAAATCCTTCAAGATCATTTGCTGGAATATCAAATTCCTGAATAAGATCAGTGGATCCTACAGCACTTATAAATCCTTCTTTATCAGTGATCTCAAGGCTATCCAGGTAATCTGCTATCTGCCTGCTTGTCCAACCTTCCGGAATTGTGACTTTGAATAGCTGCTGACGACCTTCTACAAGATAATCATGTATCTCCATTAAAGTTTTTTTATGACTGATTCTGTAAACACCAACTTTAAAATCAGCTTCAGTACCCATGAGTCTACTGTACAATATCATAGGCCATGGATATCTGATCATACCGAATTGGAATAGATCATCTGATATACTATTAAGAGTAGCACCCTTCTCTATTGCAAATATTTGATATTCATCTTCATATAAATCAGGAGAATTGTTTAAAAAATTAACTGCCCATAGGACAGTTAAAGAGAAAATTACCAATCCGATAAGTAACGCTAAAACAAATTTAATAACTTTCCCCACTCCTAATCTTTCCATAAAATAAATTCAACGCGTCTGTTTTTCCATCTGTTTTCAATATCACTGTGAGGCACCAGTGGTTTCTGTCCACCCATACCCTTTGCATCCATCCTTGAAGAGGAAACTCCCAGTCTTGTAAGATAATTAAGTACAGTAAGCGCACGCTGTTCTGATAAAGGTTTCAATTCTGTATCCTCTTCTATCTTTGCTGCGGCCGGATCATTCCATCTGGTAACTACAGCGTGACCTTCTACTGTTATCTTGTAGGAATCATATTTATTAAGCAGTTCACTTATTCTGTTAAGTATATATTTATTCTTCTCAATTACTTCCGGACTATCTGCAAGCAATTCATGGCTGTTTCTCTTAAAAATTATATTGGCAATTTTTATTTTAAGTATATCCCCCTCTCTTACAACAAGAACATCCACTGGGATTTTCTCAATTAAACTACTGATATTACCAAGTTTGTCCTCGAGGGTTAATTTTAAAGGGTAGTCCATAGCTGCATAAACAAGTTCCCCAGTTGAAGATTTACCGTCCCATATTATTTTCTCTGTGGGGTTTCCCTCTCCACTATAAGTTCTAAAAGGCCTGTTTTCCGGATCGTATATCTGAAGGTCCCATTTCTTAATACCGCTTGCATCATTTACTTTGATATTGATAGAGATTTCATCATCAAGACCATCGTTATCCGGAGAAAATGGGACAGGGGTTAAACGGACGGCCCCAACAGGCGATGATATATCAAGAAGAAACGCTGATGATTGAACGACCGGTGCATTACCCTTTAGATAAAAGGCAGAAAACTGAGCCGTATAATCTCCTTCAACAATCTTATCTGAATCATTTACACCATTCCATGTAATATTTTTTGGAATACCCTCATTACCCTGGAATATTTTTTCTACACTACCACTTTCATGAATTATTTTTACTGACCATGATTCAAGTCCTCGTTTGTTATTAATAATTGTTGAAAAGGTAATATCTTCATACAGATTATTACCTGTAGGAGATAAATATTCACTGCTTGCAGTTATAAATATTGAAGTTGGTTCCGTATTAATTTCAATTTCTCTAACTTCAGCTGACGATCTGTTACCGGCAGCATCCTCAGAAAATACAATATAATCATATTTCCCATCGGGGACTTTATTGCCTTCATTATCCGTAGCATCCCATTTGAAATTTTCAGTCTGTCCCTTCCATAAATAACTCTTAACTATAATATCATTTTTAGAACTTATTTCGGCCTGCCAGATTTCTTCAAAACTGGATGTCTGGGTTATTTTCAGATTATCCTTCAGACCGTCAGAATCAGGAGAAAACAGAAGAAATTCTGTCACTGCAGAAACTTCCGGATATATTGTATCAATAATAAATTTGCGTGATGAAGCCGGTGAAGAATTTCCACTGTCATAAACTACGGTAATATTACTACTATAGATACCATCTGCTGCAGTTCTGCCATCTGAATTAACCCCGTTCCAAAGGAATCTATCAGGAATACTGTTTTTCCCGGAAAAATTTCTAATAACCTTTGATTGGCTGTCAAGTATATCAAGTGAATAGGAATCTACACCCTCTTTTACTTTCAGTTCCGGAATAATTGAAATACTATCCTGCACAGAATCACCATTTGGAGAAAAGTATTCAAGATCGGTAGTAAGGATTACTGGAGTTTCTTCTGTATTTAGAGTAAATTTAATAATTTTTGATTCTCCCGAATTTCCAGCCCTGTCAACAGACATTAACTGATAGGAGTATTTTCCATCGGTCGCCAGTTTTCCATTGGAGACAGTCCCGTTCCAGGAAACAGTGGGATCAGCGGCTGCAAGCCATTGATATTGATTAATTATTTCACCACTCTCTGATTTAACAATACCCAGCCAGCTTATTTCAGTAGTTGATTCCTGATAGAAAGTAATTTCATCCTTAAGTCCATCGCCATTAGGTGAGAAGATAGAACTATTACTGTTTAATACTGCTACCGGTGGAGTAACATCTACATTAAAGACGGGCGATTTTGACTCAGGATTGTTTCCGTTTCGATAGAATACATCAATAGAGCCGATGTATGCACCTTCTTCCAGTCTGATACCATCCTGATCCCTTCCATCAAATATTACTTCTTCCGGAACATTTTCTGTGCCTGAAAAGGAGCGTATTATCTTTCCCTGTAAGTTTTTGATATCAAGATTCCATTCTACAATGCCTTCTTTTACAGGAATACCAAATGTAAGTAATAAAGAATCCAGAATCATATCATTATTGGGACTAAAATATGATTTATCTATGGTGAGAGTGATTGGAGTTTCTTCTGTATTCTTAATTATGTTACTAAATCCGCTGCTAAATGAATTTCCAGCCCGGTCTGACGACTCGATAATATAGGAATAAACACCATCCACAACCATAATCCCATTATCATCTCTACCGTCCCATTCAATATCTGATGGGATCTGATCAATCCAACTATAGGTTTTTACGGAAACGCCTGATGAATTAACAATAGCGGCGCTCCATAAATCTTCATCTGAACCATTCTGAACTATATTAATAGAATCCTTATTTCCATCGTCAGTATTATACAAATAAATTACTAAAATGTTCACTTTTCCGGATCCAAAAACCAAAAACATTGAAGAACGAAAAGTTCAAAGAGCACTGGAGATAATCCCGGGAATTTTAACCTGGACCACCCTAATTG
>CBDVAD010000239.1:0-6046 GCA_965371875.1 uncultured bacterium | reverse complement strand
GAAATGGTAAACATGATAGTTGCCCAAAGAGCATATGAACTTAATTCCAAGGCTATACAGACTTCCGATACAATGCTTGGTATTGCAAATAATCTAAAGAGGTAATAAGTGATTATAGGTAGTGATTCATTAACAGCTATGAACAGAATGACCATCTCAAATGCAGGTTCCAGTGGATCTGCAGGAGTTTCCTCTTTGGAAAGAAACCTGCAAACCAGGAATGACGATAAAATAAAACAGGCATGCAGTGACTTTGAAGCCATTTTTATTAAACAGATGCTCGATTCAATGAGAAAGACAGTTGAAAAGACCTCTCTTTTTGGCGGTGGTATGGCCGAAGATATCTTTGAAGATATGATATACGATGAATATGCAAAAAAAATGAGTAATACCGGAAATTTTGGACTTAAAGATATATTATACAGACAACTGAGTACAAAAAGTAGTGAAATTATAATTAAGTAAAAAATACAATGTGTATAATAAAACATACAATTAATAGATAATACCTTTCAAAAAAGATAATTAATATAATAACTCTTTGTGTAGTAAGTAATTAGAAAAATATAAATTCTTCTGGATAAATTGGCATAGAAATTGCATATACTTAGCAGGAGTATGTATGAAAGCGAAGAAAGAAACAGAAGACAATACATTAAAAGCTTATTTCAGACAGATTCAACGTAGTGCATTACTAAGTTTTGATGAAGAGCTGGACCTTTCCCGTAAAATACAAAATGGTGATGAAATTGCAAGACAGAAGTTAATTGAGGCAAATCTTAGACTTGTTGTTAAGATTGCAAAGTCTTATGTCACATCTGATGTAAGTTTTCTCGATGTTGTACAGGAAGGAAATCTTGGACTTATAAAAGCAGCATCAAAATATGATTATAAAAAGAATGTAAGATTTTCTACTTATGCTGCATGGTGGATAAAACAGTCTATTGTAAGGGCCCTTTCAAAAAAAAGACGGGCCATAAGGCTTCCTCACAGAAAAGAGGAACTTCTTAAAAACATACAAAAAACTTACTATTTGCTAAACCAGGAGCTTTCAAGGAAACCTTCAATAGAAGAGATCTCCCATGAGCTTAATGAAGATCCTGAAGATGTTGCTGCTCTGGTGAATTCTGCCGGATCAGTTTTTTCCCTGGACAGTACCTTTTCTGATGATTCCGGTACCCTTATGGATATATATGAAGATAAATCATATGATCCGGATGAAGAGCTGATGAAGAAAAGCTTCAGAGAAGAGACAATGAAATTTCTGGAACATCTGCTGGAAAAAGAAAAACAAATTCTATTATACAGATTTTCCTTTTATGGTGGGAAAAAGTATACTCTCAAGCATATCGGTGAAGAAATGGGTATTTCTCCCGAAACTGTACGTCAAATTGAAATTAGAGCTATCAAGAAACTCAGAGAACATGCCGTTGAATTAAAAGAGTATATTTATAATTAGTGCCAATTTAAGGATAGCGGTTGACGAAAAATAAAAAAAATAATAGCCTCAGGACAATGGAGAAAAAAAGACTGAAAGCAGTATTGATATTGCTTTCAGTAATTTTAGTGTTGCTTTTTTTTGCAACTCTAATTCTTGTAGATAAGGCTGAGGTCACTGATAGTACTGAAGATTTAGAACCTGTAGTGGTTACTGATGTTAAAAAAGAATCTGAATTCATACAGGATGAGCAAGAGTATATTTATGAAAAGGTTATAGAGGATCCTAAAGGGGTTCTTTATTTCGTAATTGATGATGTAGGAAATAACATATTTCAGTTAGAACCTTTTCTTGACTTGCCTATGAAGATAACCTTTGCTGTTCTCCCGGGTTTGAAATATACTGAAGAAGCTGTTAAACTGATATTAGCAGCGGGTAAGGATTATATTATTCATCAGCCAATGGAAGCTGTCGGGGGGCAAAATCCCGGACCGGGAGCTTTACTTGTAGGAATGAATAAAGAACAGATATCTGCTATAGTTACAGATAATCTTAAAGATTATGCCGGAGTCAGAGGGATGAATAACCATATGGGATCAGCAGGTACTGCTGATCCTGGGTTAATGAGTATTTTGTTCAAAGTACTAAAAGAGAAAGATATGTATTTTCTTGACAGTAGAACAACATCCAGATCAGTTGGACGTGAAATTGCCGGGGCTGTTAACATACCATTTGCAGAGAGGAGTATTTTTCTGGACAATAGTAAAGAAAGGTTAGCGATACTTGAGGCTGTCGAAAAAGGCCTTAATGTAGCTGAAAAAAGAGGGCATGCAATAATGATAGGTCACATTTGGACTGAAGAATTAGCAGATATTCTTCTCGATCTATATCCTTCTATGCTTGAAAATAATTATGCATTGAATAATCTTACAGAACTATTTACAGGAAACGAGTTTGATGAAGATTCTTGGTATTGAAACATCCTGTGATGAATGTGCCGCTTCGGTTGTTGAAGATGGGAGACATATCCTAAGCAATGTAATTGCTACTCAGATTGAACTGCACAAGCCCTATAATGGTGTTGTCCCGGAAATTGCATCCCGCCTGCATACTGAATGGATTAGGTCTGTAGTCAGGGATTCTATCGATCAGGCGGGTCTTGATTTAAGTGATATCGATGGTATTGCTGTTACCAGCAGACCCGGCCTTGTTGGTTCACTGCTTGTGGGCTTAAGTTTTGCAAAAGGTTTAGCTTTATCCATGGGAAAACCATTTATTGGTGTTGATCATATAAGAGCCCATCTGTATGCACCTTATCTGGAACAGGAAATAGAATATCCCTACCTGGGAGTGCTTGTTTCTGGGGGGCACACTGTAATCAGCAGGGTTACAGAATTCGATGAGATGGAAGTTCTTGGTACTACAATTGATGATGCCTGCGGTGAAGCATTTGATAAGGTAGCAAAATTTTATGACCTTGGGTATCCAGGAGGAGTTGCCATTGATCGTCTGGCAAATAAGGGCGATTCAACGGCATTTAATTTTCCCAATCCTTCTCTTCATAAAGGTGATCATAAATATGATGTATCTTATTCCGGCCTGAAGACTGCTGTTGTTAACCAGTTGGATCAGTTTAGAAATGGTGACGCAGAAAAATCAAAGGAAAATATTGCTGCAAGTTTTCAGAGGGCGGCTGTTGATATTCTTATGCGCAGGGTCAGACGTGCACTGAAAGATACGGGGTTAACACGTGTAGTTGCAGGGGGCGGTGTTGTAGCAAATTCACTGCTTAGAAAGGAATTAATGGAATTAAAGAGTATAGAAACTGTAATTCCTTCCATGTCTCTGTGTACAGATAACGGCGCAATGATTGCAGGTCTTGGATTCCAGTATCTGGAAAGAGGAATAACATCTGATTTTTCCCTGAATGCTTCGGCAAGAGTGCAGGCCTTCAGAAAAAAATATCCGTAGGGGCGACCGGCCGGTCGCCCCTACGGATCGGATCAAATAAAATCAGCCAGATTTTTTATATCCTCGTCAGAATCATACAATTTTGGTTTGTCCTGATAACCTATATGAAGCAGGTTGCCCGATATTGTAGTTAAAGAACGCCCGAATTGTGAATCCGGATTGGAAAGTACAAGTGGTTTTCTGTTAATTATTGATGCGGACATCAAATCTGTATATTCAATATAACCAATATATTCCATATTTATGCCAATATTTTTTTTGCATATCTGTCTGAGTTTAGAGCCCAGGGTCATTGCCTGCTTATTTCTTCCCATATTTAATATAATCCTGGGATAAAAGTTATTAATCTGTTCTGCCGCATGTTTACCAGCTCCAGGTGAGATATTTTCCAGTAGTTCTTCAAGACTTAAAAAAGAATTATCAGTTCCTTCCAGCTTTTCAATAAGAAAGTTATGTATCAGTTCTCTTTCCCTGCTTTTAGGAGGGTAGCTTCTAAAAAGCATCCGGAACATGGTTGTTTTTAAAAAAGCATATGCACTGAGTACGGCAGTTGTCTCAGGGGTTGTTATAAGTAATCCTGTTTTTGATATAAGAAAAAAATCAATAATATTGTATGATGTCCCTGCACCAAGGTCGAGGAGTATATAATCCGCAACAAGATTCTGAATCCCTTTTATGAGTTTCTGTTTTACAAAGTATTGCAGGTTTGCAGTTCCGGGCAATAGTGAATCACCGGGAATAAAGTATAGCCGGTCAATTTCTGTTTTGACTATAAGAGATTCCAGAGAAATTCCTTTTTTGTATATAAAATTACCTATTCCCGGATGTTTGTTTTTTATACCAAGACAGGTATGCAGATTGGAACTTCCAAGATCAAGATCTATAGCAATTACAGTTTTTCCTCTTTTCGCGAGGGCAATACCGAGATTTGCAGCAAAAATAGTTTTTCCTACACCACCTTTTCCACTTGCAATAGGGATAATAGTATTCATGTATATAAAAATAGATTATACTCAGTTAAAAATCAAACCAATTTTTAATAAGGAATTAAAATGTCAATTAGATTCAATCTTGACAAAGCAATACGGAAGGTTGAGGGTTTTCCCAAAGAAGGAATTGTTTTTTATGATATTACGAGTATTCTTTCAAACCCTGCTGCTTTTAAGTTTTGTGTTTCAGAGATGGTGAATATGTATAAAAATGTTGATATTGACGGTATTGTCGCGGTGGAGGCCCGCGGGTTCCTGTTTGCCGCCCCTGTTGCTGAACGACTGGGTATTCCTCTGATTCTTGCACGGAAAAAAGGTAAGCTGCCCGGAAAGACAATGGAGAAGAGTTTTGCTCTGGAATATGGTGAAGATGTCATACAAATACAAAAAATTGATATCAAAAAGGGTGATAAAATATTACTGATCGATGATCTTGTAGCAACAGGTGGTACCTTAAAAGCTGCTGCAGAACTTATTGAACAATCCGGCGCTGCTGTTAAAGAGATATTTTGTGTTATTGGGCTTCCCTTTCTTAATAACTTTGAACTGCTTGATAAATATAAATTAACTACCCTTATAAACTATGAAAGTGAAACGGTGTCTTGACAAAAAGTTGGGCATTAGTTAAATTACGACGGTATCCGATCTGATTGGATGGTTTTATTGGCCTATTGTGTAATTGGTAGCACAGCGGATTCTGGTTCCGTCAGTGAGGGTTCAACTCCTTCTAGGCCAGCTTTTTGGTCCCTTCGTCTATCGGCTAGGATGGAAGATTCTCAGTCTTCAGAGAGGGGTTCGATTCCCCTAGGGACTAATAAAGGTAATTCTTATTTTGAATTTTGTTATTGTTAACACATACAAAAATACATAAAAATAAGAAATACCACACTGCTTATCGTGGTTACAGAACGGTTTATAGCGAAACCTCTGATTTATCAGGGGTTTCTGCGGGAACCGGATTAAGCAAGTCATATTTTGTTATAATGGAAAACTCTCCAGCACTCGCACTCTCGCTAAAAAAACTCTTTTTATGTTATAATCAATTCTATGGAAGATAATTCAGTTTTTAACCGGCTCATTAGTGATCTTACTCAATCCGAAAGACTCGATATGATCAATAAAATGCATCATATTGCCCCAATTAATGATCTGCCTTTAAAAGAAGAGGTTCTGGAAGAGGAATATGATCATGAAAAAAGTTATCAAAACTTCAGTTTTTTTGAAAAGATAATCATTTTCTTTACAGTTTTGTTTTCTTCCAGGGAGAAGGAAAAGGTTATTGAGAGTCTGTCAATGGAGAAACTTTCCAGGCAGTTGGAAAAAATCAGTCCGGATCTGATTAACTACAATAAAAAAATATTTCTTAATAAATTCTTATTGGAAATCGAAAAACTTCAGGATAGCTTAACTATTTTTAGAGAAACTTTATCCTTAATAATGCGATCAGGTGAAAGTGAGTTCATTGCCTTTCTTGTGGGATTACATTTTCCTGAAATCGAAGCAAAGCTGCTTAAGGAAATTGATCCTGAGAGAACTTCAGAGGAGCAGGAATTTGAGAATTCATTTCAGCTTAAAAGACATATTGAATTCAGGATTGATGAAATTTTATCTGAAATAGATTCAGATAAAAAAAAGATTATTTACAGAG
>CBDVAD010000238.1:0-6083 GCA_965371875.1 uncultured bacterium | reverse complement strand
ATATGGATCAGGGATACAGTAAAAAAATCAGTGTCCTTTACAGGAAGCTGACTGCAATCTTTGATAGTTTTTAGTATTGATCAGTTATTTTATAGAGAAGGGTTTCAAACCTTTTTCTATGAAAGAACTTCCATTAACAAATCATCATCCACAGGTGAAAGAAACGTATCCCCCTGCTTCCTCTGAAGAACAAACTGAACTTCCCCACCCTTCTTTTTTTTATCCTTTTTAAGTGCATCTATTAATGCTTCGGGATTTATATTGTTTGGTGTTTCAAGATTGTAGGAATATTTTTCCACAAGAGAAAGAACCTCAGTCAACCAGACTGAATCAGTGACACCAATGAGAATACCTGTCTTAAGAGCTTTAATTATTCCCCAAATAACTGCTTCACCATGAGATATCCCTGTAAATCCTGAAACAGATTCAAGTGCATGACCAAAGGTATGACCAAGGTTTAGATGTGCTCTTATACCGGATTCAACGGCATCCTGCTCCACATACCATCCCTTTACCTTTATAGAACGATCAACCAGCTCTGTTAAAACATCCTTGTCCCTGGCTAAAACAGATATATACTCATTATTAAGAATCTTTAAAATTTCGGTATCCCTAAGTAATCCATGTTTAATAATTTCACCCAAACCGTTCATATACTCACGATCAGGGAGACTTTTAAGGAGATCAATACAAATTCTAACTTCCAGGGCTGGGGCAAATGTACCAATCATATTTTTATAACTCTGAAAATCGATACCTGTTTTACCCCCGAGAGCAGCATCTGCCATGGCAAGCAGTGTGGTTGGAATCAATATAATTTCTGTGCCTCTCATATAAATTGACCCGGCAAAGGCGGTCATATCACAGATTACACCTCCTCCTGCTCCTACAAATAAAGAGTCCCGGGCCGCACCTGTTTCAATAGCCTTAGAGATAATGGCTCCGACACTTTCCCATTTTTTTGTAATTTCTCCAGGTTCGAGAATAAATTCTTCAACAGCAATATTTTCAGGGAAAAGTTTCCTGGTGTTTGTATCAAAAACTGTTAGTACTGTTTCGTGATCAAAATTAAGCAGTTCTGAAGAATCGAGGAACCTGACAGATGTTTGTTTTCTTCCGATATTAAAGGTTTGTTCTTTCAATAGGAGACCCTAGTTCAGCATATCCTTTATCAAACTCTTTATAAAAGGATCTGAAATTGAGTAGAACCGCTTATTACCTTTAACTTCGGATGCAACAATATCCTTTTCTTTCAAGACAGCTAAGTGCTGTGAGATTACAGGCTGGGACTGATTCAGGCATGTCCACAGTTCTGTAACACATGCATCTTCATTTTCTATAAGGCAAAGTATTTTAAGTCTCAAAGGATGACCGCAGACTTTGAGCTTTTCTGCATAGGATTCAATAATAATGCCGGAACAACAAGTATTTTCTTTCATATCCTATATAAAATACACTTTATATAGTTATATTACAAGTATTTGGAAATTATTATTATGATTTTTTTTAAACAGGACATTGAAATGAATTGGTAGTTTGCTTATTATCCCAGTATGAAAACTATCTATCTGGACTGGGCAGCATCAGCACCTATCAATCCCGGGCTGCCTTCGTTCATCTCAAAAGCGTTATCAGACTTTCAGGGAAACCCATCATCAATACATACAGAGGGAAAAAATGCCAGGAGCCAGATAAATAATAGTAGAAAATTATGTGCTGATTTACTTGGTACAAAAACAGAACAGCTTATTTTCACTTCCGGTGGAACAGAATCAAACAGTATTATTTTAACATCTCTTTTTCGTAAGAAATCAAAAGGCCATATAATAATTTCTGCGATTGAACACCCCTCAGTTTATGAATATTCAGGAGCGCTCAACGAAACAGGGTTTGATATTTCATATATTAAGGCCGATTCAAATGGATTTATCAATTCAAATGATCTTATATCATTACTAAAACCCAATACAGTATTTGTTTCAATAATGACAGTAAATAACGAAACAGGAGCTATTCAACCGTTAAAGACTCTTATTTCAGTAATTAGGGATTTCGAACAAAAAAATGGCAGACGGGTTCATATTCATACAGATGCTGTCCAGGCTCTTGGGAAATTATTATTTAAACCTGTATCATTTGATATTGATTCAGCCTCTTTCAGCGCTCATAAGATAGGCGGGCCGAAAGGGACAGGCTTATTATACCTGAAAAAATCTATTTCTGTCTTATCGACCGGAGGAGGTCAGGAATTTTCTACAAGGCCGGGCACAGAAAATATTTCCGGAATTATGGCTTTCAGTAAAGCAATGGAAGAAAGTCTGGGAAAACTCAAATATAACTTTGAGCATGCTGAATATTTAAAATCACTGCTTTATTCCAAATTGATTAATATTGAAGGTTTAAAAGTTCTTTTTACAACAGTAAATAAGAACAGTCTTACCTATTCACCATATATTATCAGTGCTACAGTTTCTCCGGTTCCAGGTGAAGTTCTTGTGCGGGTGCTGAGTGATGAGGGTGTTTTTATTTCCACTGGATCAGCATGTTCTTCCAGAAATAGAAAAAAACAGATCCGGGTACTGGTTTCTTCCGGTGTTTCAGAAAAGGATGCTGCTGGCTCTATTAGAATATCTACTGGGTGGTCTACAACAGAGAGTAACATAATAGATTTCTGCAATATTCTAAATAGAAAGCTTTCAGAATTAAGAAAATATTTTAGATAAATTTTATGGAGTAAAAGGAGGCTTTAGGAAAGCTAATCATTAACTTATTTCGCTATTGAGTATATTGTATATTATCAATATATTGGAATCTTAAAATACAGCCTCGATTCAGAGGGATTTAATTAAGGGATAGCCTGAATTATGAATAACCTGTATCTGATAAAAATTGGTGAAATATCACTCAAAAAAGGTAATAGAGCCCGATTTGAAAAACAGCTAAGATTTAATATTAAAAAAAAGTTAAACAGCCCCTCAAGAATAACAATACAAAGAGGCAGATTTTTTCTCGAAACTGATGAAAGTGATATTAATAATATACATTATGCATTATCTACCACTCCTGGTCTTACAGGATTTACAAGAGCCGTAAAAGTAAAAAAAGATATTGAGACTATAAAAACTGCTGCACTGGATTTTGCTCTTGCACTTGCAGAGAGATTCCCAGGAGGAACATTTAAAATCGAGTCCAGACGTGCTGATAAAGGCTTTAAGTACTCGTCCTATGAAATATCATCCCTGATTGGAGAATATCTGCTTGACTCCATACCGTCTCTACAGGTTGATGTTCATAATCCTGACTGGACTATCAGTATTGAAATAAGAGATCTTGCCTATGTATACGGAACTCAGGAAAAAGGTACAGGAGGATTACCTGTAGGAAGCGCAGGTAAAGGAATGCTTTTATTATCAGGGGGAATAGATTCTCCTGTTGCAGGTTATTTAATGGCTAAAAGGGGTCTTAGAATGGATGCAGTCTATTTCCATGCTTATCCGTATACATCTGATGATGCCCTTTTAAAGGTAAAATCACTTGCAGAAAAAATTGCACCCTATCTATCCGGCTTAAGTCTTTTTGTTGTTTCTTTCACTGATTTTCAGCTTTTACTCAAACAAAAAGCAAGAGAGGAGGAAATAACTCTCTTAATGCGTGCAGGGATGGTCAAAATTGCAGAATTAATATCTAAAACCAGAGGTAATATTTGTCTTGTCACAGGTGAATCTCTTAGTCAGGTTGCAAGTCAAACTGTTGAGAGTATAAACTATACTGCCAGTGAGACAGACTTAACAATATTCAGACCGCTTATTGGTATGGATAAAGAGGATATAATAAAAATTGCAAAATCGATAGACACCTTCGAAACATCTATTCTCCCCTTTGAGGACTGCTGTACAATTTTTTCTCCTAAACACCCTCTGGTAAATCCGGATACCGAAAAATTGAAAAAATCATTTGTTATGCTGAAGGGAGAAGATCTTTTAAAAGTGGCAGCTGAGAAAGCGGAACGAATTTATTTTAAACCGTGATATCCACACGAAACAAACTGTATCCACATAGAGTACCGTAGGGTGGGCAAGATCACCATATATATCCAGTACTGTACTGTAGGGTGGGCAAGATCACCATTTTAAAATGGTGATCTTGCCCACCTTACGTGGTGGAAACGGCTTCGGTCTTTGTTTCAGTCTTTTTGGGTGGAGCAGATTCAGTTTTAGCGGATTTATCTGACGGTGCAGCCTTAGGAGCTGTATTACCACTGTTTTTACCTTTATTATCTGTTACATAAAAACCACTACCCTTAAAGATTATACCAAGACCACCTCCAATCAATCGTTTGAGAGATCCGTTACATTCCTCACATTCAGATAATGGATCATCGCTCATTGATTGGAAGTGTTCGAAAGTCCGTCCACAACCCTCACATTGGTAATCGTATGTAGGCATAATATATCTCCGATGAGTGACATTGTTTTCAATTTGTAAACATAATATATAGATAAATGTATATAAAAATCAATAAGCCATATATTAAAATTTGATCATAAACGCACAGGAATCTCTTTTTTTTGGAGATATTCCTTTATTTCTCCAACAGTATACCCATCCATATGGACCATTGAAGCTATTAGAGCAGCATCTGCCCTCCCTTTTATAAAGACATCAACAAGATGATCCGGGAGGCCTGCACCACCAGATGCGACAACAGGAATACCCACTCCTTCAGAAATCATTTTTGTTAACTTCAATTCGTATCCTGCTTTAGTACCATCAGCATCAATCGAATTCAGCACAATCTCGCCGGCACCAAGGGATTCTATCTTTTTTGCCCATTCAAAAGCATCAAGATCAACCCGTGTTCTCCCACCATTTATCACAATACCGTAACCGGATGGTTTACTTCTATCTGCAGCAACATCCATACCAACAACAATACATTGTCTGCCAAAATGGGAAGCACCTTGCGAAATAATACCAGGATTTTGTACTGCAGCACTGTTAACACTTACTTTTTCTGCCCCTGCAAGGATTACCTTTTTCATATCCTCTAAAGTTCTTATGCCCCCCCCTACCGAGAAAGGAATAAAAATCTTTTCAGCAACTTTCCGTACAACATCTATCATTATATCTCTTTTTTCAGAGGAGGCTGTTATATCATAGAAAACAAGTTCATCTACACCTTGTTTATAGTATTCCTCTGCCATCAGAACAGGATCGCCAATATCAATATTTCCTTTAAACCTGATTCCCTTTGTAGTTTTACCATCTCTGACATCAAGACATACTATTATTCTTTTCTGCAGCATCAATTCGGCTCCTTAATAAAATTATCAAGAACTTTAAGTCCATATGGACCTGATTTTTCCGGGTGGAACTGAACTGACACAAGGTTATCAACTGAAAAACCTGAAGTAAAAGAGATTCCATATTCTGTTGAAGAAATTTCATATTCCGGATATTTAAGCTCAGGATAAAAAGAGTGTACAAAATAAAAAGAGGTAGAATCCGGTACATCCTTAAAAATATAGTGTTTTCCCTGTTGTTTAACCTGATTCCATCCCATATGAGGAATTTTAAGGCCCATATCATGTGAAAACTCCCTGGAGATTCCTGGAGCCAGTCCAAGACATGGAGTATTACTCTCTTCTGAAGAATCAAGAACTATCTGACAACCCAGACAAATACCAAAAAGAGGTTTCCCTGACTTAAAATAATCTTTTAGTAAAATATCAAGTCCCCTCTTTTTAAGAACCTTCATGGAAGAGCTGGCCTCCCCAACTCCAGGAAAGATAAGCTTGTCGCTTTTTTTTAGATCAAAAGGATTACTGGAAACAAAATAATCAGCTCCCAAATAATTTAATGCGGTCTCTACACTCTTCAGATTACCTGCTTCGTAATCTACTATACCTATTTTCATTTTAATTTCCCTTTAAGCTGCTACTGTTCCCAGCTATAAGTTCAATAACTTCTTTAGAACTAAGAAGAATATTATCCATTACAATACTATTCTTAACAACTTCAATATGACTGTCATGAACTATCTTCATGACCTGATGATGGACCAGCCGGGGATCAGCTGCAAG
>CBDVAD010000237.1:0-6093 GCA_965371875.1 uncultured bacterium | reverse complement strand
CGTCATGCTGTATTTGCTTATCGTGGGGCAGTATTTAAGTCACTGGATGCTCTCTCTTTAGATAAAAAACACCTTCTTTTTGCCCAGGACCATATTAGAATAATATCTGCTCTTTATGGTGTTCTAAAGCCTTTCGATTCAATTGAAGAGTATCGTCTTGATATGAAAACCCCATTAAGAACATCAGAAGCCTCTAATCTTTACGATTATTGGCAAAAACCATTAATAGATTATTTTAGTAGAATCGAGACTCCAAAGATTATAATAAACCTGGCTTCAACTGAGTTCAGTAAGACAATCGATTTTTCGATACTTAAAATCAGAGTAATAGATATATCTTTCGGTGAGCTGGCAGATAGCAGTATTAAATCACCACCTATGTATTCAAAAATGGCCAGAGGCACTCTTACAGGATATATAATTAGAAATCTTATAACAGAACCTGAAAAAATTAAAAAGTTTGATAGTGATGGTTACACGTTTAATACAAAGTTAAGTAAAGATAGTAAATTTGTATTTACGCGTTGATCACAATTTTATCAGGAGTTAAGTATAGCCATACCATCCAGGGCCACCCATTTGCCATGGGAAAATACTACCGGATTTATATCAAGCTGATTAAAACTGCTCCCCATTTCGGTTATCAGTTTTCCTACGGATACAATCAGGTCGGCAAGAGAGAATATATCCATTTTACTTCCCCTATATCCCGTAAGAACCTCTGCAACTGTCAGTTCCCTAAGCATCCGTAAGGCTTCATTCTTACTGACAGGAGCAAGTCTAAAGGTAACATCCTTGTATAGTTCTGTTAGAATACCCCCTGCACCAACCATAAGAGCCGGACCAAAATCAGGATCTACCAGTGCACCAATTATAAATTCCAGACCGGAATAGGGAACCATTTCTTCTATAAGCAGATTACTTCCCGGAAAAGACTGCCTCATCTCTGCAATCACTGTACCAATTTCATTTTTTACGTTTAGCTTCACCCCGCCAATATCAGATTTATGAAGAATTTTTGAATCACAAACTTTAACAACCAAAGGCTGCTGTAATTTAGTTCCTTCAAACTTTTGATCAGGTTTAAGAAGTTCTCCCTGAGGAGTATTTATATTAAACGAGGCAAAAAGCTCTTTTACTTCCCATTCATCGGGTTTACCAGGCACATTCAAACTCTTAATCCAGTTATTAATTATCATTGTCCTCTCCAAATGTCCTGAGGATATTTGCTCTTTCTACTAAAAATCTTGCTGCCCTTACAGTCCTGTATACAGAGGAAAATCCAACCATACCAAGGTCATAAAACTCCTTTAAATACTTATACGTATAGGGACCATATTGAGCAAAAGTAATTACAGGTTTATTAAATTCAAGAGACTTTTTTGAAATCTTTTTTACAAGATCTTTTGTAATTGCCGGAGGTGTAAAAAAGGTAAGACAGATAACAATATCGACACCATCATCCTTAAGAACGGCATCCAGAGTATCTACATAAATTTCATCTCCTGCACTTGCAGTAATATCAATGGGATTATGAGTTGAAGCAAAAGAAAGATTTACCTCATTAAGTCGTTTTGTTGTTTCTTCAGAAAATTCTGCCAAATGCAGTTTTATTCTTGCATCTTTCTGTTCTACGTAATCAGTGCACATAACACCATAGCCGCCAGCTGCAGTTATTACAGCTACCCTGTTTCCAGTTGGAATGTTCAGCATAGACAGAGATTTGGAAGCATCACATATCTCTTCTTCGTCATATGCACGCTGTATTCCATACTGTCTGAAAGCACCGCTGACAACCTTATCGGAACCTGCCAGTTTTCCTGTATGAGAACTTACTGCAGACTGTCCTGCTTCAGTTCTACCGGCTTTCAGGATTACAATCGCTTTTTTTCTGGATACTTCTTTTGCTTTTTCCAGAAACAACTTACCATCATCAATAGATTCACTATAAAAGGCAATACAATTTGTTTTATTATCTTCTGCAAAATAGTTAAGAAAATCGGTCTCTGTAAGGTCAACCTTGTTACCAAGGCCGACAAAGGCTCTCATACCATATCCGGCATTACTGGCAAGACCAAGAGCTTCTGTTCCTACTGAACCGCTCTGGGTTATAAATGCAATACCTCCCCCTCCGGACAGGGCCTTATCTCCATGTTCAACGAAGATTGTATCCAGACCTGTTTCAGGGAGAAAAATTCCGAGAGAGTTTGGTCCCATCAGTCTTATTCCATATTCTTTATGAATGCTTAATAACTGGTTTTCAAGTTCTGCACCTTCTCCACCAATTTCACCAAAACCACCGGACACAATAACAACAATTTTTATACCTTTTTTTGCACAGGACCTTACAGCTTCAACAGTCTGATTCGCACTGATTGTTACTATAGCCAGACTTATATTATCAGGAAGATCCTCTATCCTGTTAATTACTTTTAATCCAAGGATTTCCTCTGCTTTAGGATGTACAGGATATAAATTTTTAACTGTCTTTTTTAGAACACCAAGTATTATATTGCCAACTTTTCCTACAGTACCCGAAGCTCCTATTACAGCTACTGAATCAGGATAAAAAAGGGGTTTTAATTCTTCAGTGATACTCACTGCAAGTCACCATCTTTCTGCATATTCATCTGAGTATAGCCAAGTTCCAGCGCTTTCAGGTTGGCATCAATTATTTTTTGCCCCTTTGCAGCAAAAAGATCTTTAATTGCTTCCACAATACTTTCTTTTTTTATATCCATCTTAGTGGAAAGAGCCCCGACCATAACCATATTCACAGCTTTCATTGTACCTGCTTCCTTTGCCAGAGCCTTTGCATCGATAATACTCGAATGTCTAAGGCTTTTTATCTGAGAGTGAATTTCATCGAGATTGGGATAATCAGGAATATTTTCATAGGGTGCTGAAGCAGATATCAGACTGCCTTCCGGTTTAAGATAATCAACATAACGAAGAGACTCCATTGGCTCCATACTCAAAACGACGTCTGCACTGCCTCTTGGTATAAGATCACTGGCAATCTCCGATCTGGATATACGCATATGGGCAAGAACCGCACCACCTCTTTGAGCCATTCCATGAACCTCAGACTGCCTTAGAGTATAACCGTCTTTCATGGCAGCAATGGAAATTACAGCGGCGACTGAAAGAACACCCTGCCCACCTACTCCTGCAAGAATTATATCATATTTATCAGCCATATCTATTTTATCTCCCCCCGTATTTTACCAACCACATGAATGCACTCTCTTAACGTAATAATAACTGAAAGTCCTTCATACTCTATCTCTTTTTTTATAGTGTTAAAATTTTCTTCATGGTTTTTAGGTAGCACTGTAAGCTCTTTTAAATGCTCAGGATCAACCCCACAGGCAAGAACAAGATTTTTAATCATTGGACTTGTCATAATTGTATCCTGCATTCCTGTCATGGCAGTAGTGCTGTTATCCATTATTATAAGAGTCATATTGGTATTGGTAGATGCGGCGTCTATAAGTGCAGTTACACCTGAATGAATAAAGGTTCCATCACCAATACTCGCTACAACATTCTTCCTGCCTGCTTCACTGGCTCCCCTGGCCATGCCAATTGAAGCGCCCATACATAACAGGGCCTCTATTGCGGAATGCGGAGGAAGAGCACCCAGAGCATAACATCCAATATCACCTGTAACTATACTCTCAGGAAAACTGGCAACAGCCTCATTTAAAGCCTTGAACGCATCAGTGTGGGGACAACCTGCGCATAACTGGGGAGGTCTTCCAGGAAGTTTAGTCGAACCCGGCTCCTGGTTTTCCCTTGATTTCAAGCCAATTGCCGTCCGGACATTATCAGGATTAAGTTCTCCGGAAGAAGGAACAGTTTCATCAAGTTTACCATGAACAGGAATAGCCTCATTTATTATTCCGTTTAACATCCTTTCTACAAAAGGATACCCCTCCTCAATTACAATAAGGCTGTCAACATTTGCTGCTAATTCTCGAATAAGTTTCTGAGGAACAGGATAAACTCCAATATGAAGATGTGAAGGTTTTTCTGATAAATCTTCAAAATTTTCAAAATAATAATTGCATCCCAATCCAGTGGTAATAACACCAAACTTTTTAAAACTTTTATTTATTTGCAATTTATTAAACTCTGAAGCCGTAGAATATCTGACAAACTCCAGCTGCTGATCAAGCAATACTTTCCAGTTACCTCTGGAAAGAGCCGGAAGAGACATCCATTTCAGCTTGTCTGTTGCTTTCCCAAGATCTGTTATGGGTAAACTCATTGTCCTGTTTATTACAGACCTGGAATGGGAAAGTCTGGTTACAAGTTTTAACAATACAGGAATATGAAATAGTTCTGATATCCGAAAAGCCTCGATAGTCATGTCATAAGTTTCCTGATGATTTCGTGGCTCCAGACAAATAATCTTTGCAAAATCAGCGAAGTACCGACTGTCCTGTTCATTTTGGGAAGAATGCATTCCGGGATCATCTGCGACAGCAACTACAAGCCCCCCATTTATCTCCATAAGTGCTGAATTCATAAAAGCATCAGCTGCTACATTCAGCCCGACATGCTTCATAGTTACCAGAGTTCTCTTACCGGCATAAGAGACACCTACCGATCCTTCATAGGCAGTCTTCTCATTGGAACACCACCTTGCAATTATTTCACTTTCATTCTTTTTTATATATCTCTGAATATATTCCAGAATTTCAGTAGAAGGTGTTCCAGGATAGCCGTATGCAACAGCAAGACCAGCATCAATAGCACCAAGGGCAAGAGCTTCATCACCTAAGACAAGCATTTCAGACATAAATCATCTCCTGTTTGATTTTAATTTACTATACATGCATATAATTCGTATGTCTATGCATATTTCCTTATTTTATTTGGTATTTTTACATATATTCCGTTTATTGGTATCATTCAACAGGAATACCTGTAGAATCCTTTATAGTATCCAGTGTAAATAATGTACATACATTACCTATCCCGGGAATTGCTGCCAGTTTATCCAGAGCAAACTCCCTGTAAGTCTCAATATTCTCTGTAACTACTTTCAGTAAAAAATCTTTGTCCCCGGCAAGATGGTGACACTCCAGAACTTCAGGAATTGCAGTAATTTCATTACTAAAATCTTTAATTCCCTTAGCCGAATGATTTGTCATGGATATTTCCACAAAAGCAGTTATTGGTTTTCCAATTTTCTTTTGATCTACAAGAGCTACATAGCCCTTAATTACACCTGACACTTCAAGCTTTTTTACCCTCTCAAGAGTTGTTGCCGGGGCAAGGCCTATTGTTTTTGCAAGATCACTATTAGTAATACTGCTGTTCTTCTGTAAAATACTCAGTATTCGCCTGTTGATTTTATCCAGTTTTATCATCTGTTAGGCTCCCGTATCAGTTTGTAAGAAGTATAAAAGCTAATACAAAAAAAATAAAGCAATTAAAATCAAATAATAGAGATCAGGTAGAGTTAAATTATCATAGCTTTCCAGATAGATTGTTTATCATGTTATACCAGAAGGAGATAATTTGATATTAATATCCTTTAATCAATTTTAAAATTGATGTAGTATTTAATAAGGTAGTTTATGCTAAAAGAAGTTTTTATTAATAAAACAGAAAATTCCGGCATTCATCTTATAAGAGGAATAGGTTCCAGCGGAATTGCGTTTATTGTAGATTTTCTGATATTAATTCTGCTTGTGGAAAATTTTCATATCCACTATATAGCAGGAGCTATAGCAGGTTTTATCACTGGAACAACTTTGCTCTATTTTATTTCTGTTTCATGGATTTTTATCTCAAGGCGAGTAGATAACAGGTTTCTTGAATATGTAATTTTTCTGTTTGTCGGTATTATTGGTGGAATTCTAAACATACTGCTACTCTGGATATTTACAGAAAAAGCCGGAATTTACTATATGATTTCACGACTGATGGCAGCGGGCATGGTGTTTTTATTCAATTTCCTTAGCAGAAAGATTATTCTCTTTTCAAAAATCATGGATTGATATTACCGGAAGGCAACCACTCCAATGGAGCAGGCTGCTCCGGTTCCAGTTTTTCTGCAATTCTGTAGCACCTTTCATT
>CBDVAD010000236.1:0-6105 GCA_965371875.1 uncultured bacterium | reverse complement strand
ACAAGAGAAAAAATATTCAAATAAAATATCTGATTTGTCATTGTTTCAACAAAGAAAGAATAATTACATCTTTAAAGTTAAACTTATTCATGTTTAAAACAATATCCACAATTATCGGATAGTATCCAGACCAATGGTGAAAATGCCTGAGCACAAGCAATAATCCCCTGCTCTATAGCTTTAAGATTTCCAGTTCCTTTAGAATTTACAGCTTCATTTTCAATGACAAATGGTCCCCGGTATTTTTTTTTCTCTAAAACATCTGTAAAAGCTCTCCAATCAAAACCACCTGTATCTCCAAAACCGGGCAATGTAGGCTCATAATTATGCCTATCCCATTCGTTCTGACAAATTGGTACACCAGCTTTTTCAGCAAGTTCCCGGCTAACAACCTGTTGAGGATATAATCCTCCCCAGTAAACAGCTGTCTTATTATTTGCAGGATATCGACTTCCCTTAATATGGATACTGTGTATTCGGGAAATATCCGATGCGTTCAGAACATCAACCGGATTAATATGCTGCCAGATATCGTGTGAAGGATCATAAGTCTCACCATGCGCTATACTGGGTATCGATGCATACATTAATTTTCTGGCTGCAAGTGTAGATGCAAGGTTATTCATTGTATAAGGAGAAGATGCCTTATTCCATCCCTCCATAGGACAGTTTTCATACAATACGGTAACACCCAAATCTTCAGCATATTGTATTATTGGAGTAAAAATATTTATATACTTCTCAAGATTTTTTTCAAACCCTCTATCTTGTATTCCAAGTTCGTGATCATATCCAACAAATGTTCCGACATTGACACCATTTTTTTTACCACCGACTTTTGAGGCAACTTTAATGACTTTTAATAAATGCTCAACATTTCCTTTTCGTACATTTCCATCACCTCCAATCATATTTTCATAAAAGCCCAGTGAAAATTTCAAATTGGATTCTTCAAATTTATCCACTAGTTTTTTAGCATCATCGTCCGAGAATCCCTCTGCATCAACATGTGTTGCTATATGATCTGATCGACTCCCTCCGTCTCTAAACATACAGAGTTCAATTCCCTGTAGTCCTGACGACGTAGCAAAATTGATAAGTTGATCAAGAGTATATTGAGGAAAAGCAGAACTCATAAACCAGATCATATTATTCATAATTTAACCCACTCCTTTTTTGTGGAACTTTCGATAACCTTTTCACAAAGATTTACTTCAAACGCACCTTCTGTAAATGAGGTAAAGTCTGGTTCTCGTTCTGTAAAAAGTTCCGGAAATCGTACAAATGAATAGAACTCTTCATTAAATTTCTTTATAGCATCAGAAAATCCTTCACTATGTGATGCTGGAAGGTCTGTATAGCAATTATTTATTACAGATGGATCTCTGAATAATAATTCATTTGGTCTATCTCTATACCCGATATTTAGCTCATCGGGTTTTTCAGAATTCCATATAAAAGAACTATTTTCTCCATTTATTTCAAAATGAAGCCGGTTTTTTCTTCCTGCAGCCATCTGGTTAACAACAAGATTACCCAATGTTCCATCATCAAATTTAAAAATAATAATGGCCAGATCTTCAGTATCTATAGATACATTTTCATACTCATTCTCAATTTTTACTTTATTATTTGAAAAAGTTGAGATTTCGTTTTTTGGCTTTTTTCTAGTTTCATGCAGAGTTTGCATTTCAGAAAAAACTTCTACAACCTTTTTGCCGGTTATAAATGATATCATATCAATCCAGTGTGTCCCAATATCTGCAAAAGCCCGTGATTTCCCTCCACTTCCGGAGTCAAGTCTCCAATTATAATCAGTATCAAGAAGCAACCAATCCTGAAGATAGGATCCATGAATAGTTAACACTCTCCCCAATTTACCCTTAACTACAAGGTCTCGTGCATGCCTGACAATAGGATAAAATCGAAGATTATAGTGAACCGCAGTTATCAAGGATCTATCAGCTGCCAGACTTGCAAGTTCATTTGCTTCGTCGGTAGAAACAGCCAATGGTTTTTCGCAAACGACATGTTTTCCGGCAATAATTGCTGCTTTTGCTATTTTATAATGGAGGTTGTTTGGAACACAGATATGAACTGAATCAATCTTCTGGTCTTTCAGTAAATCATTATAATTATTATATCCTACAGGAATGTACAATTCCTCGATGATTTTATCTAATTGCTGTTTATTCTGCTCCGCAACAGCGTAAACCTCCAATCCTGGAACTCTGCGAATTCCTTCGATGTGGGCTTTTCCTATAAATCCGGTACCTATAACACCGACCTTAATGGTTTTCATATATCTTTAAATCCTTATAATTTTTCTTACAAAGAGAGTACATATTCTTCCCTTTCCCTGAAATAATTGATTGAATCATTAACAAGTCTATCCATAATATCCTCATCACAGAGCTCATTCATCAAAGCATATGGATTTGGATAGGGTCCTAATGGTTCAGGAGTTACAAAATGACCTGGAGTATTAAAACCAATTAGATATAGAGCCATTATTACTGTATCAAAATCTATCATTCCAGATCCCAGTGCATCTCTGTTGCTATCTGCTACATGCAGGTTAACAAGTTGATTCTTACATTTTAAAATAGACTCACCGATATGAGATTCTTCCAGTAACATATGATATGTATCAGCATTGATGTGGTGAATAGACTCGCAACCTACAGCCTTGATATATTCCAATGCCTGATCAACAGAATTGATCAAGCTTACCTCTGCTGCCCGAATAGGCTCAATCGCAGCATTTATTCCTGATTTCTTAAATGCATCTGCACATTGCTGCAAGGAATGAACACTACGAGGAAATTCAGAATTGTCAATAGCCTCCGGCCTTCCAACTGCTGAAGGAACAATAATCATATATTCCCCGCCAACAGACTCAAGAAATTCAACTTCACGTTTAATATAATCTATACCATGCTGTCGGTTGAAGCTATTATTGCTGGATAAATCGTTTTCAGGTCCAAAAAACCCACAAGCGCCGGAAACCTTCATATCATATGATTTTAAGAGACTTTTTACATCTTCCTGAGAGATCCCGGACGATTTTGTTTGATGATCTCCTCTTAATTCAACAAATTTTAACCCAGATCGATTTAATCGTTTTATGGAACTTTCAAAAGATTCTGTACCAAACATCCAGATACTCCAGGAAAGATTTAATTTCTGTACAAATTTTTCAGGAGACTCTTTTTTGGCTTCGATAAAAGCTTCCTTAATTCTACTGTTTTTTATTTCAAAATTCTGCATATTCAACAACTCCGCAATTAACGTGATTTTTTCAATGTACCGAACATACTTACGGCCAGAGCGGCAATTACGAGGGCACCAAATACAATATCCTGAAAATATGGATTAACATTCAGCATATTAAGAGCATTTGAAATAACTCCCATTAACAAAACACCAAAAAAAGTTCCGATTACCTTTCCTTTACCACCATTCATCGGGGCACCGCCTATAACGACTGCTCCAATAGCTTTTAACTCAATTCCGGAACCAGTTGAAGGTTGAACCGCTCCTACTCTTGACAATAATAACGTTGCGGCCATTCCAACCATTAAACCACTAAGAGCAAAGAATACCAATTTATTGAACTTCACTTTAATGCCGGAAAGATAAGCTGCCTGAGAATTGTTTCCTATTGCATACACTCTTCGCCCCAAACGGGTATAGGCAAGAATAAAGTGAATAGAAAAATAACCTAAAAGACTCACAATAAAAAGAAGAGGTATAAAACCCAAAAGACGTGTTGCTCCAAGAGTCTCAAACTTACCGTATATAGTCTGAATAGTCCCTTCAGTTAATGCCAAAGCTATGCCTTTAAAAATCCCGACACTTGCCATTGAAATAATAAATGAGGGAGCATTAAATGCTATTGAACATCCTCCAATAAAAAGAGAAGCCGCAACTGCAACTGACAAACCAATCATTACTGCAGGGAAAGAGGGCATATCAGTTTTCATTAACATTGCCATTATACAAGCTGTCAGGCCTATATTTGCACCGACAGAAATATCGAAATTACCCGATATTATCAATATTGTAGCTCCGGATGCTACAAGCCCGAGAACAGATATCTGCTCAAAAATATTTATTATATTCCTGGCTGAAAAATACTTTGGATTAATCATACCTGTAACTATTGAAATCACCAGTATTACTGCAAACAGAACAGCCCATTGCTCTCCGAGCCATTTTATTTTATTTTTATCAACAATTTTTTCCATTATATTTAACTCCCATATTTCTCATTGACACCAATGAAGTATTTAATCAATTCTTCTTCCTTCATATTTTTACCCGGCAGAATATTTGTCATTTGTCCATTCCGCATAACACCGATTCTGTCACTCATTGATATGAGTTCCGGCATATCAGAAGAGATCATAATGATACATTTGCCTTCGCTTGCAAGCTGCACCATAAGTTTGTATATTTCTTCTTTTGCACCGATATCAACACCTTTTGTAGGCTCATCAAAAATATAATTATCTGAGTTACTTAGAAGCCAACGGGCAATTACAGTTTTCTGCTGATTCCCCCCACTCAGGCTAAATACACTCTGCTCCTGATCTGAAACTGCAATTTGGAGTTTTCTTATCATCTTCCCGACAATAGGAATCTCCTCTTTTTTCTTAATCAGTCTTTTATTTAAAACTTCATTGGAGACAAGGATTATATTCTCTCTGACAGAACGATCACTCAAAAGTGCGAATTGTTTTCGATCTTCTGTTATTAAACATATTCCGGCATTAATTGCCTGAGAAGGATTTTTTATTACTTCATTCTTACCTTTAATGAAGAGCTCACCGGAATCCTTTTTATCAATACCAAAAATTAGATTGATCAGTTCTGTCCGGCCTGCACCTACCAACCCGCCGATTCCAAATATTTCACCACCGTTGACTTTGAACGAGACATCATCTACTACACCATGACGTGAGAAATTTTTTATTTCAAATTTTACATCTCCAATGGGTACAGGTGCACGGCTAAAAAAAAGCGCAGCGTCACGGCCTACCATTTTCCTGATAACTTCTTCAATGGTTATCTGATTAGAATTGTATGTGCCTTCATAATGACCATCTTTCAGAACTGTGATCCTATCTCCTATCTCAAAAACCTCTTCCAGATAATGAGAGATATAGATAATGCCAATTCCTCCGGCTTTCAAATCTTTAATCATTCTCATCAAAGATTTTGTCTCTTCCTGACCCAGTGAACTTGTTGGCTCATCCATAATAAGGACTTTTGCCTGCATATGAAGCGCTTTGACGATCTGAAGAATCTGTTTCTGAGCTGCTGAAAGATCTTCAACAAGAAGTGTTTCATCTAAAGAGATACTTAATCGATTCATGATCTCCTTAGCTTTTCTGTTCTGACTTGAGGTGTCAATTTTCCCACCAAAACCGGTAATCTCATTTCCTAAAAAAATATTATCTGCAACTGTCAGTGTTTCGATTAATTCGACATCCTGATACATCGTTGAAATACCCAGAGCCATAGACTCATCAGGAGTGAAATGATCATACTCTTTACCCATATAATAGATCTGACCGGAGTCAGGACGAAGGGCACCGGACAGTATTTTAATAAAAGTTGACTTACCAGCCCCGTTTTCACCTACAAGACAATGGACTTCCCCGGAATTCAGATCATATGAGAATTCATTCAAAGCCTTTTGACTACCAAAAATCTTAGTGATCTTCTCTACTCTTAATAATTCAACCATTATTTTTACCTCAATAATCAGAAAGCAATTTAATTAAAACTAACAAATATAAACATGACAAATAACCGGGATAACATAATACGGTATCCCGGATTTAAATAACGAACTAATACAGACCGTCATACTCTGGGAAAAACTCATGAGTAAGAGTCTGCCACACAGGATCAGCATCCCATGGAACGACTTTTGATTTATCATCAATCGTATCCATATTTACAGGCGTAATTGGAAGCACAATCTGCTGGTTCAATGTTGTATTGACACCTTTAATATAGGCATCGAGTGCCAAAAAGGAGATCATTCCTTCCCAACCGGGAGAAGAGGCGATCGAATATTTTAAACTGCCATCT
>CBDVAD010000235.1:0-6106 GCA_965371875.1 uncultured bacterium | reverse complement strand
ATTTCCTTAATTATTAAAGAGGAAGAAAGATCAAGGCTCCCCTGAAAGCGTACAAATATAGTTGTTCAAAATAGTATTTAATTATTTCCATTGATAACAGAACTAACCGGCTTTTGTCATTTTGAAATCTTCCAGAGGCAGAGCATTAACAAACAAATGTTTCAAATCTACATGTGTGCTTGCCTGATCAATATCAATCCCCACCAATTTATTGTCCCCGTTAAAATCCAGAACTATTCCGGGACGAATTTCTACTGAATCTACACTTTCCTCAGTCATTAAATCTATATAAAGAGAATCTGTTTCTTCATAATAATTAAACTTCATTTTTTGCTCCTTTGAAATTTCTATCAGGGAACGCATTATGCACTGTTTCACCATCCCGAAGGGTAACAACACGGAGGTATTTTCCAATTTCCTCAATATACTTCCAATACCTTATCCTATTGTTATCCTGTACTTCCCTATAATCAGGATGTGTCAAAGTTATCTCTATCCATTCTTCTCTGAGATAAGATCTTTTCTGCATCACTTGCTCTGAAAAATACCGAGTAGTTTTCAAATTAACAGATCCTTAATGCACATTAGCTACTGTATCATTTTCTGTATATATTTTCTATCTGAAAATATATATTTTAACATCTTGTTTGATATCAGCACAAAAAAAACGGAAAATCCGAAGATTTTCCGCCGTATTAACTTATTAAGCAAGGATTTATTTATGGGCGACACGGGATTCGAACCTGTGACCCCTTGCATGTCGAGCAAGTCCTCTAACCAACTGAGCTAGCCGCCCTATGAAAAATTAATCTGTTAAATTACCAGAAATATTTACTTAATACTCTGAAGAACTCTTTCAAGAACTTTAACACGATCAAGAGGCTTCACTATATAGTTTTTTGCCCCAATCATCAATGCTTTTTTAACAAGATCCTGCTTACCCAAAGCACTGACCATAATAACTTTCGCATCTTTATCAAACTCAAGTATTTTTTCCAAAGATGATATACCATCCATCTTCGGCATAGTAATATCCATAGTTACAAAGTCTACATCAGGATAGAGTTCTTTATATTTTTCAAGTCCTTCAAGGCCGTCACCAGCTGTTCCGACTACTTCGAATCCTTCTGATGTCAGTATCTGACTAATCTGTTTTTTTACAAACATTGAATCATCTACTATTAAAACCTTATAAGCCTGACCACCATCGCCCTGGCCTTCAGGTTTTCTCTCATTTATGCTTGGAAAATCCATTTTAGTTTTCATAGCACATCCCCTCCTACGTTCTTTCTCGAACAGCTACATTAATTTCTATCTTTCCTTGTTTGGTAATTACAGGAACTATCAACGCTTCTACCTCATTATCGGTAATCTCCATATTTTCACCAGTAAAAATTGCAGGAGGTGTAAGATCGAAGGTAAAACCCAGATCATGAAGCTTTGTTACTGCCTGGGCAGTAATCATATTAGCAAGCTCTGTAATAGTCGCTTTGCCTAAATCGTCCAGTGAGGTCAGTGTCTCGCCGTTCATCTCGGAGGCAATTGCAATAGCTGTATCCATAGTCATATCAAAGAGAACACGTCCCTCGACATTACCTGCCAGACCAACAAACGCGGCGACGCCCATAACAGACTGTGAAGTTGACTTTAAGTACAATTCACCTCTCTGAACATCATCACCCAAGACCTCTTTTAATATATCAAATGCTGCTTCTACAAACGGATTGATATACTCAACTCTCATATAGAACTCCTTAAATTAAACTGTCTTTCGATACGCTGTAATATTAGCGCTTTTTACTATTTTCCAATCATCACTGACAAGCTCTTCATTCTCTCCGATTATCAGAAGACCACCAGATTTCAGCTTATCCTGAAATTCAGCAATCATACGTAATTGCTCACTGTAACCTAAAAATGACAAAACATCTCTGGCGATAATAATATCCACTTCAGGAAATGTATTCGGATGTGTAATATCATGATACTCAAACAGAATAATATCTTTAAGTTTCTGACTGAACTGAAACCGGCTATTAACTGCTACAACATGTTTATCCATATATTCCGGTAAATTCTGTTTATCAATAACCAAATTAGGAGCATTTGAAATACTCATAAGATCTTTATCATTGGCCCATATTTTTATACTGGCTTCACTAAACTTCTCAGATAAAAGAGCTGCAATGGAATAGGTTTCATAACCCTTTCCGCAACCCGGATTCCAAACCCTTAGAGTACCACGGTCACTACTATCCAGCAAAGATGAAATGACATTTCTATACTCTTCACTCCAGAACCTGCCTGTGTCTGTTGAATAAAACCTTGATAGGAATTCCTCAGAATCTGCCTCTGAATGAAGCTGAAGTGCCTCAGAGCTGCTTCCTTTTATTTTCTTCCACTCTTCAAATCTCCTGTCAACCCATCTGTTGTTAAGGTCCGTTACATTATATTTACTGAAGGTCCTTAAAGTTTCAGTTATAAAACCCATATTGAACTCTTCTGTTTTGTTTTCTGTATATCTTTCTACAGCCGTATATCCTGCCGGAACTACAGGCGCAACATCAGCTTCCTGACCAAAGATAGATTCCACATCCAGGATAATATATAAGCGCTCATCCTTCTCCACTACACCCTGAATAAACTTGATATTTATATCTCCAAATATAGGGTGCGGTGGTTGAATTGTCGAAGAGGAGATCCCAACAACCTTGTCAATTGAATCCACTATAACGCCTAAAAGATAATCATCAAGACGTAGAATTATTATCTCATCAGACTTACCGGTCTCAGATTTTACAGATGGAAGGTTAAACATTGTTCGAAGGTCTATAATAGAAATTATATCCCCGCGTAAATTATAGACGCCCCTTACATAGGGTAAAGAATTAGGGACATAGGTAAAACGATTTGCCTTGGAAATCTCCCTCACCTTCATTATATCGATGCTGTAGTCCTTGCCAGCAAGAGAGAAAGCCACCATTTTGAAATCGATATTTTCAACCACAGCAGCTTTTACATTATCACTCACAGCATTCATCACCATATCTCCCTACATTATCGAAGCTGAGCGTCTTCTACGATTTTCTATTTCCTGCTTTAAACCAAGTTCAAGAAGTTGACTGACATCAATAATCAGAGCAACAACGCCATCTCCCAGTATAGTTGCACCTGCAACCCCTGGTGAACTTGTATATCTATCCCGTAGAGGTTTAATAACAACGTCTTCTTCACCAATTAAAGAATCAACCATTAACCCCATTTTTTTATCACCGCTTCCTACAATGACTACAAAATTGTATTCACCCCTGGACTCAGTCGGAATATTGAATAACCGATCCAAACGAATTAGTGAAATTACATCTTCACGTACATTGAATACTTCATATCCATCAATCAATTTAATCTCGGAAGGTCTAATTCTATGACTGTCAATAACTGATGTAATTGGTATAGCATAGACTTCAGGGCCAATACGAACAAGCAGTCCCTGAATAATTGCAAGAGTAAGAGGAATTTTAATTGTTATCTTACTCCCTATTCCTAATTCAGACCATACATTAACATTACCATTCAGCTTTTCAATTTTACGTTTAACTACATCAAGACCGACACCCCGTCCTGATATACTTGAAACCTGTTTCGCCGTAGAAAAACCAGCCTCAAAAATAAGATTAAATGCTTCCACATCTGAAAGAACTTTACTTGGATGAATAAGTCCTCTTTCCACAGCCTTGGCACGGACAGTATCAACATCTATCCCTTTCCCATCATCTTCGATCTCGATAATTATCATGCTGCCTTCATTACTGGCATGGAGGGTTACCAGACCTTCTGCAGACTTACCTGCCTTAATTCTATCTTCAGGGATTTCTATCCCATGATCAACAGAATTTCGTACACAGTGAATAAGGGGATCAAGAAGATCTTCAATAACTGATTTATCCAACTCAGTATCTTCACCAATAATCTTAAGTTTAATTTTTTTATCCAGAGATTTTGAAGCATCTCTGACAAGTCGTGGGAATCGCGAGAAAATCTGACTAATCGGAACCATCCTGATTTCCATGACTCCTTCCTGGAGCTCACTTGTAGTTCTGCCCAGATTTTGGGCTGTACTACGGAATTTTACAATTGTACTCTTTAGTTTTCCCTGGGTACTTTCGAAAATAGTGAAAAGATCTGCAAACCTCTCATTTATTTCAGCCTTAACTTCTTTTAGGGTATGACCATTCTGAGCTTTTTCAATATATTCCGGTAAAGAATCAATTAGATTTTTCAGGCCTTCTTTATAACGCCGTTCCTGTTCATTTATATTGGCCTCTACCTCTGAAAAATCATTCCCTATCTGGTTAAGAGTTGCTTTTGTTATAACAGTTTCGCTGACAAGATTGAGAAGATTATCAATTCTTCTACTGTCAACTCTCAAAACAGATCCTGTATTTTTGCTCTTCTTTATTTCTTTATCTTTTTTTCCGGGACTATCAGCTTTTACAGTCTCCAATTCAGTTTCAGACTGCTTTTCATCTACCGAATCAACATCTGAATCTTTATTAGCAGTTGCTTTGGTAATTTTATCAGCTTCTGTTTTCTTAACAATTTCCGGAACATCTTCCTCTACGGCAACAGCAGGTTCAGCATCTTCTTTTGAAGGAGCGCTCAGCAGAGTGATAGAACTATCTGTTACCACACCCGGTATACTAAGTTTGGAAGCAATCTGTTCCGTATCCTGAGCGGTAGTAAGATAATAAATAATCTCCTGATGAAATACATCTTCATAGAGCTCTTCAAAGTCAGGAATAGTTTTTAAAACAACACCGGAACCTTTTAAGCCGGCGAAAACCTGTATACCGCCAATAGAATTCATAGGATGATCTTCATTGAAATTAACTTTAATTTCGTAAACTTTTTCACCCTCATCTGCCGTTTCCAGTAATTCAAGTATTTCGTATTCTGAAAGACCTGATACACCGGAAGGAGCACTTTCTACTGCTTCTTCGGTTTCTGTAGCGGAAATTACGGTTTCATTTTCCTGCGGGGCCTGCCCGCCAAGCAGATTTTTAAGAGATTCTGTTATTTCCGATATATCTTCATCATAAATTTGACCTTCTGTACGAAGATGGAGCATCTCTTTAATCAAATCTATAGCTTCAAGGAGAACATCTACAATAGATGGTATAACCTTTATCTTTCCTTCACGTATATCGTCAAGCACATCTTCAACAATATGAGTAAACCCTGCAAGCTCATTCATCTGAACTGTAGCTGAAGCTCCTTTTAGTGTATGTGCAGCCCTGAAGATCTCATCAACTGCATCCATATTTCCAGGATTAGTTTCCAGTACAAGGATATTTTGTTCAAGAAGTTCTATCTGCATCTCTGCTTCTACATAGAAATCTTTTAATAATTCTTCGTTATTGGGGTCTAAATAATCACTCATCTTGACAATAATCATCATATATTGGGAAGCTAAAGTCAAGTATGATTTCTAAAATATTAAATCAAAAGATATGATGTAATTCCCGATAATAACGATAGATACAAAAAGTAGCTTTGATTTTTCTTAAATTAGGGTATAAAATAGATTTAGAGGAGTTTCCTGATGAGTTTTACTATAAAGAAGTATTGTTCTGTTCTGATTGTTTTAATATTTATATCGTCATTGAATCTGTATGCAGCCGATTTAGATATTCCAAATATGGAATTAATAACCAGATCAAGCTTTGATACAGGAGTACCTGTACTGTTAACCAGAGGAAAAGTGGATCTTAGAATGAGCGGCGGCTACAAACTTGGAGGAAGTTTAACTCTAGGCTTTGACAGCGCAGATCTGGGATACTCCAATACTGAACTGGACCCAGCTGCATCAACCCTCGACATTATTAATTATTTATCTAATCAAACATATCTGCAGTTTCAATCAGCAGAGATCATTATCAGAGACTTGTTTTCCACTCCTACTGATTTAACTTATTTTACCGGGGCAACAGATGTTCTAGGTTCAGGAGATGATTTTCCCGATCTTTTTGGTTCTATCTCTATAGCTACAAGATATAGAGGTTATCTATATTTTCAGGATAACGAATTCGACGGCATTCACAGAATA
>CBDVAD010000234.1:0-6157 GCA_965371875.1 uncultured bacterium | reverse complement strand
GGTGGAAGATCGTTTTTAAACCATCTTTCCATGAAGAGAATCTTATTTCGATCACCTTTCAGGCAGTATTCCGGAGATTGAACAAACTTAAACAGCTTTCGATATTTTTTAGAAAAAAAAGGCTCCATAGTATGAAAAAGAGAAATTCTTTCATAATTTACAAGAACTGTAATCATGATGAAAATATCCTTTCAGAAAACTGCTGGAATCTATTCTCCCAGTCAGCATCCCTTGCGGCCTCCGCCCGGGCATTCCGGCGTTCATCAGTCTCTAATTGAGGCAGGTTTTGAATATACTCCATGGCCTTATTAAAACCATCATCGATATTATAAATAGCCTCTTTATAGCGATTGGTTTCGGGCAGACCGGAAATAAAAACAGGCTTCCCTGTAGCCAGACACTCAAAAAACTTTGCTGGAATAATTCCACTTACATAGGAAGAGGGCTTATAGAAAATTGTAAGAATATCCGCTTCCCTCAGCACTGAAGGAAGCTCAGAAGGTGCCACAGGAGGGCGAACATCTATTTTTTCAGAAATATCCCGAATAATCGATTTGTCTACAATTCCAACAAAGGTAACCTGATGGTCCCCGGCAAGCTGATTATACAAGTCAATGTCCAAATGTCGTCCAATATCACCAAAAAAAAGAAAATGGTTCCGCTTCTCTGCCTCATCTCCCCTGAAGGCTGATGCAAATCGACTGACCGCGACACCCGGCATTGCCCGGCTCACTGAAATATTTGGTTTATACGCTTCAAGGCGGCCGACATTATGGGAAGAATCGGCCATAAGAACATCAGCTTTACCAACTATTTCACGTTCCGCACGTAGGAGATCCTTTGGACACGAAGGGTCCGCATCATAGACATGGGTGTTGATATAACAAATTTTTGAAGCTCCAACAAAAGAAGCAAGATCAATAATATTATACGTCGGCTGATAGGTGATAAGAATTGGAGATGAAGGACTATCATCCTGTTTCATCCTACTCCATACACGCTTCCAAAGAAGCCTGTTTACTGGCCTGAGCAAGCGAAAAGGAGGAAGCATAAAAGGGGTAAGAACTGCCACACCTTCCGGAACAGGATTATATATCTTACCCACCTGCTTTTTAGCCAGAAGCCATCGAAAGATACGCCCGGGCTTCGGTATACGCTGGGGAATTCGGTTGATATAAAAAACCCGATGCCCCTGAGCTGCAAACCGGGTAGCAAACTCCTGGCGCTGAAACCAGAATCCGTGCCAGTCGTTTGTGGAAACTATGATAATATCCTGTTTCATTTAGTACCTTCAGAATTAACAATATCTAATAACAAATCAACTCCAATGGGAAAAACATTCAATATATTGAGCGCCAATTATATTTGCATCAAAACACTGTGCTCTTTTTACAAGATCATCTTTTGAATGTACCAATTTAATTGAAGCCTCTATAGCAGCAGCCATGGCCTCAGGATCTTTTACAGGGACAAGAACCCCGTATTTCCCGTTCTCCAGAATCTCTTCAGGACCACTCTGGCAATTAGTACTGACAACTTTTGTACCACAGGCCAGGGCTTCAACAACTACATTTCCAAAGCCTTCCCATATTGATGATAAAACAAAGAGATCTGCCCTGGAAATATACTTATAGGGATTTTCAACAAAACCCGGCATCCATAATCTGTCTTCTATTTTCAGGCTGGCAGCCAACTCTTCCAATTGATTCCGTTTCCCGCCTTCTCCCAGTATTACCAGCCTGGTTGATTTATCTTTTATCAGAGCAAATGCCTTGATAAGAGTAACAAAATCCTTCTGTATGGTTAATCGACCGACTCCAATAAGAATTTTACCATCAGAATTATAAAAGGGATGTTCAACACTTTGGTCTGCTAAAATTGGTATCTGTTTATTATAAACAGGGTTGTTAATTATCTGAATTTTATTTTCACTTACAGAAAGCCTGATAAAATCCTCTTTCATTTTTCTGTTTAATACAACTACTCTGTCAGACATCCTGTATACCAGCTTTGCAACCCTGTACACAACCCTGCTCCTGGTACTGGTCTGTGAAGATATAAGATCATTGGCAGAACTGGTTACTAATTTTACTTTTTTATGAAGAATAATTTTAAATAGAAAAATTAAAAATATCCCATAGTGGAATATGGGTGAATAGATAATATCAGGCCTGTTTGCTTTGTAGTATTTATTTAGGAAGAGCAGGGATTTAGAAATTTTTCCATTTCCTGAAAAGATGATATTTATAGATTTGAATTCTTCAGGATTAAAATTTTCAGTTTTATTTAAAACAACAATATCAAGATCAATTCCGTCTTTTCCAGCCACGACTGAAGCTAAATCCAAAGCCGTTTTCTGGACACCATATCCCCTTAGAGAGTTTATTACAAATGCAATATGCATTATTTCATACCTCTTGCCATTTTTTGGAAATGCTTGTTTCCTGATAACAATTCATCATAACTTCCCTGGTCCTCAATTACACCGCCATTCATTAAAAATATCCGATCACATTTCTGAACAGTACTCAGTCTGTGAGCAATCATAATAATTGTTTTTTCATGACTTAGATTATTGATGGCCTCCATAATAGCCAGTTCGGTAATATTATCAAGAGCACTGGTAGCCTCATCCATGATCAATACTGATGGGTTATGGTATACAGCCCGGGCAATACCTATCCTCTGCCTCTGTCCCCCTGACAGCCTAACTCCTCTCTCCCCCACTATCTGTTCATAGCCAGATTCCAGTTCCTTTTCGATAAAGGAATCCAGATTAGCAATGGCTGCCGCTCTCCGGACACTATTAATATCAATCTGGTCATCAGGAATTCCAAAGGCGATATTTTTTTTAATTGAACTATCCAGTAAAAAAATGTTCTGAGGAATATATCCAATATTATTCTGCCATTCTCTTATATTGTCTTTTGTGATTTCACTGCCATCAACAATAATTTCTCCTCCATTAACATACAGAAGCCCCATAATCAGGTCTACCATAGTGGTTTTTCCGCAACCTGTAGGACCAACCAATGCAACAGTTGTATTAGCCTCTATTATTAAGGACTGGGAACTGATAATGGCAGTATCTGCACCAGGATAGCTGAATGAAATATTATTTACTTCGATCTTATTGGTAAGATTAATTCTTTTACCGGAAAATACTTCTTTTTGAGGAACAGGATCCTGAAGATTCAAAAAATCATTCTGCAGCAGCTCCACTATAGGAATATTGTACTTGATCTTTGTCAGGGCAGAAAATATTTTCTGCAGGGCAGGTAATAATCTGTAACCTGCAAATGCATATAGAGTGACTATGGGCAACACCTTGTTAAAATCATTTCCCTGTCCAATTAAAACAAGTATAAGAAAAATTATTCCTCCGAATGCAACGGTCTCCATGATATATTTTGGGAATTCCGAGACAACATCACTAACCGCATCATTAACAGCTTATTCCCGGGAGGGACCACTGAACTCCTCAATAAAAACATGTTCTTTGTTTAAAATCTTTACATCTTTGATTCCGCCGAATACCTCAGAAACAACCTTGTATTTTACCGCGTTAGCTTTGGCACGTTCTCTGCCCTTTACAGCCAGATAGTTTCTGACCGATCCATATATAATCAGATATGAAGCTGTTAACACAAGTGTGGAAATTATACAAATTACAGGGTCCACAATAAACAGAAGTATTAAAAGAGAAATGGCAATAATAATATTTGTTATCAGTTTGAGGAATATGCTTAGAACCTTATGTACATAGGTTGTAACCTCGCCAAGAATATTTTTTGAAAGTTCAGAGCTGTTTTTATTTAGAAAATAGAGGTAGGGCTGAGCAAGATATTTTCGAAAAAGCCTCATTGCAATAAAATGGAGCCTCATTGCCGAATATCGATGAGAGACATAGGAAATCAGAGCACGTACAATATTATTTATCAGGAGGAACAGAACAACCATAGCTCCTGCATAAAAAAGAAAACTGTTTAAATTTGTAAATTCGAATACAGTATAAAAATAATTAAGATACTTATTTGTTTCTATAATATCAGGATCTGCCAGGATAGAAAAAAACGGGGTAATGGAACCAACTCCCACTATCTCAAAAAATCCACCGATTATCATCAGAAATAAAACAACAATAAGTTTTTGTTTTTCTTTTTTGTTAAGCAAGGAAAAAATCAGCTTTACATCCCTCATATTATCGTTCCTTTATCCATCTAATAAACTTTCGAACAGACCCTATTTTATCCTTTCGCCCTAAAAATCGATACAATTTCATCATATAATCGTGATTTGCTTCATAATCCTTAATTGGAGTACCCCAGTTCTTCCCATAAAGTTCGTTCAATATTTTATGACTATTTCCTGGAACCCGGAATTTCTGTCCCAGAAACTCATACCGGCTATAATTCAACAACAGTTTTTTAGAAACTGAGGAATAATCAATATACCATTTTTTCAGAAATCCAATCCTGCGGAGCTGGATGATATAAAAATCTATATACTCCCCGTTCCTGTAGAAACTTAAAACTCTGTTATCTTTTACCGATCGGACCAGTTTAAGGCCCCGTTCTTCCAAAAGAGGAAGAACTTCGAAAAGCGCATCTCTATAAGCCTCAAACAGAATAACATCTGTATCGGTATCATGGGCAATAAAATCATGCTCCCGGTATGCACCCAGCAGGGTACCGAAAAATATGGTAAAGGGAATGCTCGCCCCGTCAAAAACCTCTTTCATAATAAGCAGGTTTTCCCTGGATATCTCTCTGTTTAAAGCGTCACTTTTTGGAAGATCCTTCCAATCATTAAATTCCTTTCTTACTGGTGATGAAATATGGTTTTTAATCATTGATGCAAATCGATCTGCCTGTAAAGTCCAGGAGAATTTTTGCAACGCCCTGTTTTTTCCGTATTCACCCATCTCTATTTTTTTATCAGGGTTATCAATAAAAAACTGCATTGCAGATTCAAGAGCCTCAACAGATTCTGAATCAACAAGAAGTCCGGATTTTCCATCCTCTATGGCATCAGGTATACCCCCACTGTCTCCGCCGATTACAGGCTTTCCCCAGGCTCCTGCTTCAAGAAAAACAATACCGAACCCTTCAACATCACCATTTGGAAGTTCACGACTGGGAAGAATAAATACATCCTGTCTCTGATACCAATGCTGTTTTTCTGCTTCATCAACCCTTCCCAAAAACAGAACTTTATCCGTTAGCCCAAGGGACCGGGTTAATTCCTTTAATTCCAGAAGATAATCCTCCGGTCCTGATCCTGCAATGACGTACAGAATCTCCGGATATTTTTTACTCAAAGAAGAAAGGGCCCTTATGGCCTGATCGATCCCCTTACGGCGGATTACCCGGCCCATTGTAAAAAAAACAAACTTTCCAGGAGCCGGATCTACACCGGATAAAATACCATGCTGATATTCATCACTTTGAATACCAGGGTTTAAAACCCTGACAGATCCTGGATCTGCACCCCGTTTTATTGCAAGGAGCATGGTATTAAAACTGTTGCACATAACAATATCTGAATGTTTTAAAAGCTGACCTTTGACAAACTGTTTGGCAATAAAAACAGGAAAAATATTATTTTTCTTGGTTACTTCCAGCCCATGTATATATAAAACAACAGGTATACCATATTTACGTCCCAGTCTTTTAGCTGTCAGCCAGGAGCTTCCAATTACAATTACAAAGATTGCATCCGGTTTTTTTTCCTGAATCAGCCGGTCAGCAAGCTTCCCAGGCTGATTATTAGGGCTTCTCTCGATTCTATAGGGAACAGTTTTATCAAAATCTTCCGGTGATGATCCTCTGGCAATTACAGTAATATCATGACCTGAACTATCAAGAGCGGAAACAAGCTGATGGCCCAATTCCGCAATACCACCTGTGTCCGGCTTAAAGTTTGAGGTCGCAAAAAAAAGGAATGTCATTAATAATTATCTCCGCAGCATAGATTTCAAAAACTTTTTTACAGGTCTCCCGAAATGATAGAAATAATAATCAAGAGTCCAAAGAAACACACGAAAATAAAGAATCAGTTTATTTTGTATAAATGATCTTTTTTTCTTAGGTATATTTAATACCCCTTCAAGTCCACTTAAAAATTGCCTGTAAACTACATCTCCACGATAAGACTC
>CBDVAD010000233.1:0-6178 GCA_965371875.1 uncultured bacterium | reverse complement strand
TATATATTTAGAAAAACTCTTTCATCCAGTTTTTCAATTTCCCTGTAAAACCTTCCCGACTCTTTCCAGGCAAAGGATTTCTGACATCCTCTGACTGAAACTGACTCATCCCGAACATCACAAGACCAATAGCTGTAGCATAATCGGGCTTCATATAGGTATCTGACAAACCACCCAGCCTTGGAGGCATTCCAACTCTGGCGGGTACATCAAAAATCTGACTGGCCAATTCCACTGCCCCCGGCATTGCTGCACCGCCTCCTGTCAGGACTACCCCTCCCCTAAGATGTTTCAGATAATCCTTTCGTTCAAGCTGACTTCTTACCATAGAAAAAATCTCAATCATCCGGGGTTCTATAATCTTACACAACTCTGTTCTTGGAACCGAAGCTGCCGGCCACCCTCCAACACCGGGAATAATAACTTCCTCATCCTGATCTACCAGAGGAAGATAACAACAACCCGATTCCAGCTTAATCTTTTCTGCAAAATCAGATGGAGTTTTAAGCATTATAGAAAGATCACTTGTAACCTGATCTCCACCAATAGCCACTACATCCGTATGATACGGAGATCCGCCTATATGCAGCAAAATATCTGTTGTACCACCACCAAGATCCAGAAGAAGAACTCCAAGCTCCTTTTCACTACTGGACAGGACTGCTTCTGATGAGGCTAAAGTCTGTAAAACAATGTCCTCAACCCGGAGGCCGGACCTGTTTACACATTTAAGCAAATTCTGGGCAGATGTAACCGAACCGGTAATTATATGAACTTCTGCCTCAAGCCTTATACCAATCATATCAATAGGATCTTTAATCCCGCCCTGATCATCTACAATATATTCCTGGGGGATTACATGAATTACCTCTCTATCCATTGGAATGACAATTGCTTTTGAGGCCTCAATAACTCTTAGAATATCAGTCTGATTAATTTCCCGACCCTTACCTGTTACTGCAACGACACCTCTTGAATTAATGCCCTCAATATGTGCACCTGCTATGCCTGTGATAACACTGCGGACTTCCCTTCCTGACATCATTTCAGCAGCCTCAATAGCTGCAGAAACAGATCTGAGTGTTGATTCAATATTTACAACAACACCTCTGCGAAGACCCTCAGACGGACTGGTCCCCACACCGATAATCTCAACAGAACCTCTCTCATTGATTTCACCAATAACTGTGCAAACTTTTGTTGATCCTATATCCAGACCTACTATTAAATCATCCTGCGACAATTTATTCCCCCTGAATCCTGTAAACTACATCACCTGTTCTAAAGTCTATTTCTTCAAGTCCTTCCATACCAGGCCGGTCTGAAATAACTTCAAGAACCATTATTATATATTTCAACATCTCTTCATCCAGACTGGAACCAATTCTAATTCTTGTTTTGTGGTTTCGGGGATAAAGAAGTACCTCATAATCTATACTACCCTTTCTAACGAATTTAATTTCGGAGATCAACCCGTAGAGACCGGGTGAAGACTTCTTTATAACCTCCATGTCCTCTAAAAAAGAACACAATTCCCTGGGCATCCTCATACCGTTCTTAATCTCAGGAAAATCAAGCCCCGAAATAACTGGAAGATCCATAGATACCAGATCATAACCTGTCATATAGACAACACCTTCATTATCTATTACTGCAGGGACAATACCGTTGTCAGTTGTAATAAGAGATAACCCTACAGGAATACGACTATCAATTCCAATTTTTACAACTGAAGGAAACACCTTTTTCACAGAAACTGATCGTATTGAAGGCACAGTCATAAGCCTTTTTTCGACAAGATCGGTATTAATATCAAAGAAAGTATCAGATTGACTAATACCGGCTTTATCCAGAAGATAATCATCTGAATAAGGGAAATTCGATTCAGTGCTTATAATAATTCGGTCAATTGTGACTGATGGTGCTATTAAAAAATGGAATCCGAGTTCAAGTATTATTATCCCAAGAAGCAGAATAATAAATCCTGTAAAAACACGCTCTATCTTTTTTACACTGGACTGACCCCGGGAGTTTTTTACACGCTCTGAATATACAGACCCGGGAAGAATTACACTGCTCAACCTGCTTCTCCAATTATAATATTTTTATTTCTGGATAAATTAAATAAAAGACCACACATAATAAAAGTAACTACTACAGAAGATCCTCCATGAGAAAAAAACGGAAGAGTAATCCCTGTTACAGGGACCATACCGGAAACCACCGCCATATTAATTAAAGCCTGGTACAATATACTGGTCGTTAGTCCAAATGTTAAGAAATATTCGAAAAGATTATTTCCCCTGAATTTCAAGGCCAGACCATAACCACGGACCGCAAGAGCAAGAAAAAGAATTATTATAAATAAAATACCCAGAATTCCGGCTTCTTCACCAAGAACTGCGAAAATAAAATCAGAATGAGCTTCAGGGAGACCTCCCAGTTTTCGTGTTCCAAGACCTATACCAGTCCCCCAGAACCCCCCGCTTGAAAGTGCATGTCTGGCAGATAAAACCTGATACCCTGCATTCACAGGATCACTGGAAGGATCAAGAAAGGCAATAATTCGTCTAACCCGGTGTTCTTTGGAAAATAACAACATCCCTGACAGAGGAACAAGAGCAGAAAATATAAAAAGAAAGTACCCATATTTAACACCTGCAATATAAAACATGGCAAGCCCGATAGTCATCACAAATGCTGCAGTGGAGAAATCATTCTGCGCTATTATCAGACCTGTAAAAACAAGAACAATCAGCAGAGGTGGTAAAATGGTATTAAAAAAATCGTGAACTCTATCATGTTTTTTACCAAATATATTTGCAAGATAAAGAATAACTGCTATTTTAACAAACTCAGAAGGCTGAAAAGAACGACCTGCAATAACAATCCATCTTCTCCCCCCCATCATTTCACGACCTATTCCAGGAATAAATGTTGCCACCATTAAAATAAAACTTATAAAAAGTAAAAGAGGAATCATACTTCTAATAAAAGAAAGAGAGATCCGTGACACCACAAAGGAAAGAAAGACCCCTGCAAGCATAAACCCCAGTTGTCTTGTAAAAAAATATTCTGAATCTCCAAATTTATAATTGCCGTAATAGAAGGAAGCGGAAAACAATGTAGAGAGACCTATACCGGCAAGGAGAACTATCAGAAGAGGAAGCATAAAATCTCCTGATTTATGCTCAATTTTTTCAACAGAAAAACTATAATTCATTATTGTATCTTAAGGGTAGAAAGACTTAAGATTGCAAATAATCCGCCTATTATCCAGAAGCGAATTACAATCTTACTTTCTGCCCATCCTTTCAGCTCAAAATGATGATGAAGGGGTGCCATCTTAAATACTCTTTTCCCTGTCAGTTTAAACGACACTACCTGAATTATTACCGAAACAGCCTCAATTACAAAAACTCCGCCAATTATTACTACAAGAATCTCCTTCTTGGTCAACAGAGCAATAACACCAATAGTTCCTCCCAGAGAAAGAGAACCGGTATCACCCATAAAAACCTCAGCAGGGTGTGAGTTATACCATAAAAAACCTATACTGGCACCAACAATGGCAAAGCTGAGAATCATCAATTCGCCGCTATCCCGGACATACGGAATCAGTAAATATTCGGAATAATCAACCCTGCCTGTAACATAGGCAATAAGACCCATTGTCAGACCAACAAGAATCACCAGTCCTGTTGCTAAACCATCCAGTCCATCTGTCAAATTAACGGCATTTGAAAACCCCACAAGAAGAATCAATGCAAAAGGGATATACATTACAGACAGATCCAGAACAGGATACTTAAAAAATGGAAGATATAACAAAGTAGCATATTCTGCATCTTTAAAATAAATAACCAGCACTATTATCAGAGAAACAACAATCTGAGCCGAAAACTTAAACCTGGCCTGGAGACCTGCGGAGCTTTTCCGAAAAACTTTAAGATAATCATCCACAAACCCGATAGCTCCAAATCCAATAAGTGAAAACAGTGTAAGCCATGTATGATAATTTCCAAGATCCTGCCATAGAAGAACGGTAATTACTATCGCAAACAGTATAAGAATACCTCCCATTGTAGGAGTTCCTGATTTTGCCAAATGAGTTTGCGGCCCATCATTTCTTATTTCCTGCCCTGCCTTTCTCTTTTTTAGAGCTTTAATCAACTTTGGCCCAAAAATAAAAGAGATTAGAAGAGCAGTTACGGCTGCATAAGCAGCTCTGAATGTTATATACTCAAAAATATTGAAGAATGTAAATTTGTCAACAAGAGGAAGAAAAATCTCTCTAAACATCTGTCATCTCCTCTGTCTGTACTATTTTTCCTGCAAGTTTATCCAAATTCATAGATCGTGAGCCTTTAAGAAGTACAAGATCCCCATCTTCTAAAAAAGCCATTACCTGCTTCTCAAGCTCAGAATAATTCACGGTATAAAGGGAATTCCCTGCAGACTGCACGGACAGGGCAGCCTCATGTGCTGTTTTCATCTCTTCCCCAAAGAAAAAAATCATTTCAGACTTCAACGCAGCTGCCTGAAAACCTACAGATCTATGAATTTCTTCTGACATATCTCCAAGCTCTTTCATGGAACCCAGAACCAGAACAATCCTGCCGGGCCATTCCAGATCTGAAATAAAAGCAAACATCTCCGACATCGACTCACTGTTTGCATTATAGGAATCTTCAATGACAGTATATCTGCCTTCAATAATCTGACTTCTACCCCTTAAGGGTTCGATTTTTTCAAGACCGGCTTTAATCTTTAATGGACTTATTCCAAGGACATCAGCAATACTTATAGATGCTATTGCATTTGTTAAATTATGCCGCCCTATAAGTTTCAAGTTTATTTCAAGGCCATTATAGTCAATTTCCCAGCCCTTAATTCCCAAATTAGTTGTACTTTGTATACCCCTGGTTGATTTTGGACCATACAACACTGTCCTGCCTGCACACCTGTCCTGCAGATACTCAACCCAGGAATCATTTTCATTAATAAAACCTGTATTATTTTTATTAAAGTAAAGAAAAACATCAGATTTTTCTTTAGCAATAGCTGCCTCGCTGCCCATAAAACCAATATGCGCAGTTCCAATATTTGTAATCAGGGCGTAATCAGGATTTAAAATTGCAGATAATGCCTTCATTTCGCCAGGATGGTTTATCCCCATCTCAAAAACACCATATTTATGATGTGCGTCTATTTTAAGAACAGATAAAGGAAGACCTGTTTCTGAATTCAAATTACCTTCATTGACAATAGTGCTTCCTTCCTCAGAAAGAATAGCACCTATCATCTCTTTAGTAGTACTCTTACCACTGCTTCCTGTCACAGCAATCCTGATAAGACCCTCAAAACCTGCTACCCAGCTGGCTGCCAGCTTATGAAGCCCCAAAAGGGTATCTTTAACAACAATCAAACACCCCGGATACCCTGGAGAGGATACTTCACTTCTATGACCGGCATAATATTCATCAGAAACCATAACAGCTGAAGCCCCTGACTCAAAAGCCATAGAGATGTAATTGTGACCATCTGTAAATTCACCCTTCAATGCTATAAACAGATCACCTTTACAAACAGTCCTTGAGTCTATAGAGACTGATAAAATATCAGGGTCCAATTCTCCTGGAGAGACGAAAAGACCACTGGATCTAAAAGCTGCATCAGATACAGTAAATAGTTTTTGTATAACTTCAGTCATCCGGGTTCTCTCTTGTAGTATCCAGTTCAATCCTGATTGTATTTGTTGTTATTTTTTTAAGCACTAATATATTTTCAGCAAGTCCATCAATTCTCCCAGGTGAGCTAAGAATTGATAGATTTGCAACCATCCTTTTGTTCTGCTCAAACAGCTCTCTCTGGTTTTTAATAAGAGAATAAACCTCACTGTCTATCTGATTATAATTATGCACCTGTCTGACTGTCAGGAATATTACACCTGGAACTGTTGCCACTATTAAAAGGAGTAAAATTTTTCGTATCATTTACAACTCCTCATCCATCAGTTTTTCTATAACCCTGAATTTTGCGCTTCTGGAAGGTGGATTATCATGGATTTCTTCCTCTGTCGGTATTACGGCTTTCTTTGTAAGAACACGCACAATACGCTGACCCCCACATTTACATATCGGCCATTCAGGAGGACAGGTACATGACTTATTTTTCT
>CBDVAD010000232.1:0-6186 GCA_965371875.1 uncultured bacterium | reverse complement strand
AAACTTAGCAGCTGTCGGCTGGGCAAATTTATGACCTAAGTTACCACGCATAGACCAGGCTCTCGTATCTTCCTCTCTTGAATATATAAATGTTCCCACCCAATCAAGGGAGGCCTTAGCCTGAAATTCCAATAACTCTCTTCGATGTGCAGCTGTTTCACCAGGAAAACCAACCATAAAGGTGGATCGGATAACAGATTCAGGAATCTTACTGCGTATGGATGCAATTAAATCAAGATACTCTGAACTACTGCCCCTCCGTCCCATCCTGGATAAAACAGTACTTGATGCATGTTGAAAGGGTATATCAAAATAGGGAAGTATTCTTTTTTCGACTGCAATGATATCAAGAAGTTCCAGGGGGAAATTATCAGGATGAATATAAAGAAGACGAATCCAGAAATCACCACTCAATTTGGAAATTTCATGAAGAAGTCTTAAAAAATCCTTATCTTTTCTATCTGTACCCAATGCAGCAAGATCCTGTGCAATAAGGTTAATTTCAATAATGCCGTTATCCAAAAGCCCCTTTATCTCTGTGATAATATCATCTAATTTCCTGCTTCTTAAATTTCCTCTGATTATCGGGATAGCACAATATGAACAACGATGATTACATCCTTCAGATATTTTAACATATGCAGATCCCGGAAAAGAGAGAAGACTCTTTCTCTCCGGCCTGGATGACCCCTCCAGGGGTAAAACAGCCGTGCGCTCACCTATAATAACAGATTCAGCAACCTCAGGAACTATCTGCAGATTAAGATTACCAAAAACACCATCAATTTCCGGCATTTTATCAAGAAGTGAAGAACCATATCTCTGGGCAAAACATCCAGCCATAAGGATTTTTTTCCCCGGATACATTTCTCTAAAAGATATAGCTGTATCTATAGACTCTGTCTTGGCTGCTTCAATAAATCCACATGTATTTACAATGATCAGATCAGCTTCATCCGAATCCTGAACATATTCCCACCCCTCTTTTCCAAGGGAGGCAATCATAACTTCAGCATCAACCTGATTCTTGGAACATCCAAGATTCTCAAGATAGAATGTCTTTTTATTGTCTATTTTCTCTAACATAATAACAATTAAGGTAAAACTAATAAACCGGAATCATCTGAAGTTCATATTTACTGCTATCCGGGTTTCTATTCCACTTTATCAGGTTCGTTGAGACTTCACCTGGTCTTCCCAGGTTAACTTCAATACCTGCTATTTTAGCCCTGAAAGAACCGGCATTTGATATCCAAAGCATAACTTCCCTGTTTATATCCAGCCTGAAAGTCTCACCCTTATCAAAATACTGTTCAATTCGTTCACCCCTGTCTACCAGATATCGAACCAATGTTTTTCCACGGAATATTACATCTAAAACAAAAGGCTCCGCATTTGATGCATCAAGAATGACTGATACTTCCTGATTTCGTGATGCTACATTCGAAACACCCGGATCGGGAACAGTCGAACTTTCGTCAGAAGAATCTTCTACAGCCCGCTCCAATGCGACTATTTCAAGATCAGCTGTTTTTGCAGTAATATCAATATCATTTATTGTAATAGATATATCAGGAGTTCTATCTCCATCCAAATCTACCATCTTCTCATCCCCAAGATTAAACACTGTTTCACCACCGGGAAGAGACAGTATAACATTCGTTGTAATTGATTTTAAAGAAAGATCGAAAGTATTATCATAAAGCAGGATCTGTAATTTTGACCCTTCCACAAAACGGTCTTTAATACCAACTAATGTAATATCATAAGAGAAATTAATATCAGGAGGGACAATTTCTTCCGTTATCTCACTTTCAACCTGTGCCGATTTTGAAGTTATATACTTATAAATGAAATAACTACTCACACCTACTACAACAGATATTAAAACAACCAGAATTATAACAGGGAGCTTTGGTCGACCTGTATCCAAAAGTGCTTCTATAGGTACAGGCTGCTCCTGCAGTCTCATATTCTTATAAAAGGTAACCATTTCTCTGGAATCCAGTCCCAGATATTCAGAATAATTTTTCAAAAAACCAACAAGATAGGGTTCACCCGGGAATATTGCAAAATCTTCTTCTTCCAGCGCAGTCAAATATTTCCTGGCAATATTAGTATCCCGGGTTACCTGCTCAAGGGAATAACCTTTCTCCTCCCGGGAAGAACGTAAAACATCTCCAAATGTATCCATATTTATTCTTCCGGTTCAAATAGAAAATTGTTCATAATATATGCGGAAGGAGGTGTATCATATTGAAACCTGACTTCCGGTATATTCTGATTTATTCTGATTTCAGTAAAATCGAACTGAAAAGTTTCATAATTGACAGTAAGCCCTTTCATCCTTCTTATCATCCCGTTTTTATCTATGGACATTACAATCTGCCTGTATCCTTCATCAGTTTTACGCCATACAAGATTTAATTTTCTAACCAGTTCATCTGAGTCCTCATCAAGAGCTACCGGTTCAGGTCCCTTCAAAAAGGCAACACTATAGCCCTTTTTTAGAAGATCCAATCCCTGTTTACTGGCCATAAGTGCCAAAGATGCATTGGAATGTCTTTGTAATTTTTGTTCCATAATAACATTCTGATCCGGAATATGAAGTGTCAGAATATCATCATAAACTGATATAACCTGCTCTTCAGGTTCAGAAAAGTTTATTCGTAAAAGATTTGGGCTTTTATAAAACAATATCCCTTCCATAATAACTTCACCGGCAATTATACTGACTCTGGCTTCATAATCCTCAACAGTACTGTATATATCAGAAATAGAATCAAAAAACTGTACCGCTGTTAATATATCCTGTGCTGCAACCGGAGAAAAAACGATCATCATTAATAAAAATAAAAGAATAAAAAATCTATTTATTGTCATTTTTTATACATCCTAAAAGTAGAGACACAATGCAAATGCATTACGCAGAGACACCATGCATAAATGCGTACAGACGCCCTATAGGGCGTCTCTACCATAGGCGTCTCTATCGTTTATCTTACTTATTGATATGGATTTGTCAAGCCGAATCGGATCGTACAGTAGAGACGTTGCATGCAACGTCTCTACGATCGATTCGCATATTCCATTGCAAGATACTTTAAATAATTTTCTGATAATTTAAGATATTCATCACAATCAGGACAAACAAAGCGACTGTCTCTAATGTGATTCACCGCACACTCAACACAGTAAACTTTTCCACATTTGTTACATTTCCCGGCTGGTGATTCACCATCGGGTTCTCCATGAAGTCTGACAACATCTATTACGGGTATATTTTTTGATACCCACCATGTTCTACCGCAATTTGAACATTCGTGTTTATCATTAAGAGCAGTTTTCACTTTAATAAGCAGCTGCCTTGCATCATCACTTTCATTTTTCCTGACAAGAAATCCGTCAACATCAGTTTCTGCCAGAACTCTCTCTGCAATCTCCCCTGCACCTTTGTAATCCAATCGTGTAAAAAGAAAATCTCCATAATTAAGAAGTATTCTGAAATTCCGGGGTTCGAGTTTAATAGCTTCAACAAAAGAGGTATCTGCTCTCTTGTACTCTCCCTTTCTGAAAGCAACCTGAGCAATCATCTCGAGAGTTGCTGATGTTTGATAATTATCCATTAAGCCGGAAAGAATCTCTTCTGCCGCTAAAATATAATCCTGTTTTAACAGAGCAGAGGCCAGATTCTCTTTATAGCTTCTATTGGAAGAATCTCCGGACACAGACTTCCTGTATGAATCAGCGGCTTTCTCATAATCACCATTATCATACAGTAGATTGCCAAGCTGATTCTGAACAGCAGGAACCTCTGGTCCTCCTTCAAAAAGAGACAGAGCCGCCTCTATACCATCAACTGATGCAACTGAATCTGAATAGTTTATTAAAATATCAATTGAATTCTCTTCCAGTTCCAATGCCTTTGAAAGACTCAACTTAGCCTCTTCAGCTTTATTTTCTGAAAGAAGGATCAAACCATAAAGATTATGCGCCCAGGGATTATCCGGTTCAAGGTCTATAGCTTTTAAAGCTATATCACCTGCAGACAAACCCATCAGATACATCGTCTCTGCATATCTGAACCAGTAAGGATAAAATTCTTCTTCCTTCTCTGCAGAACTTTTAAAAAGTGCCAGGGCATCTTCACGATGTCCCTTCTCTCTCAATATTATTCCATATAAAAAATCTACTGACGTATCTTCCAGGCCTTCTTTTACCAGACGCTGAAATATCAGAAATGCTTCCTCCAGCCTTCCTTCATCAAAAAGAACTTTACCCTCAAGAATTCGCCCTTCCCTGTTATCCGGTTTTATTCTGGACATATTTGAAATCACATGGGTCAGCTCATCATAATTTTCATCACGAAAAAAACAAAGTGCAGCTTCACTATAGGATTCAAAGGAAGCTTCCTTATAACCGGATTTTTCCAGAGTTCTTGCAAGATTAAGTCTAAAAGCCCCGTTCCCTGAATCCATACTGCAGGCTTGCCTATAGAAGTCGACAGCTATGTCAAAATGCCCCAGGCCATCCTCTGTATTGCCCATGAGGTTTAAAAGAAAAGATTCTTCTTCCAGAACATCAGAATGAGACTTTAAAAAATCTCTCAGCTCAAGAAGTCTGTTCATCCGGTACAGGAGTCCGGATTTTTCGACAACCAGATCTTTATTGTATTTCCCTGATAACTCAACACACGAATCCAGAGCAATAAGGGCTTCATCGTAAGAACACAACATGCCGAGACTCTTTGCCATAAGAAAAGAAAGCTCAGCATCGGCTGGATTTTCTTTGGATATTTTCTTTATCTGTATTAGAACAGCTCCATACTGGCCTGAATCAAATAATCTCCGGGCTAATTTTTTTCTATTCTCTACAGGTATAATTCCATTTTTTACCTGACTATGGTAAAAGATTTCGACCTCAACAGCCCTGGATTCTATTTTTATCCTGGAAAGTGCAAAACAGGCAGTATCCTTATTTGAAAAATTCTGACCCCCGAAGGCTATATATCCGGCATCGATCGTATCATCATCAATCTCCCCAATCCATACATCGTCCAGGAATAAAGCAATAGAAAAACCATGGACAATTATTCTAATTCTAATTTCACTGGACGATTCGAGGGTACATGCAGTCCAGGGTATAAGCACCCTTGGAGTTCCATTAAAAACAACATCCATGCGAAAAAAACCATCCTCAGAAACCATCAGGTAATTGTAATTGCGTTCATCAGCATAACGGAAAAGAATACCTGCCGCTGAATGTCCATTATCCTTATCTATGGAAATAACAGCATCCAGTACAAAATCTCTGTATCTATAGAAATTATTGACACTCCACACAAAAACATTCTGTTTTTGTGCAGTCAGCATAAGTGATTCATCCTTTATCTCTGCTTTCAGGGATTCACTGTCTTCAATCTCAAATCTGTTTTTGCCTTTTTGACTAAACTGACACTCCCAGAGTTCTCCGACAATACTGTCTTTTTCTGCTTTTTTTCTTTTTCTTTTCCTAAATAACCACATAATTAAGAAGCAGTATACGTATAAGAGGAACCTTAGTCCACTAACCCTATTTTGAATTAAGAAACGTCCCATTATTGACATCTTTTTGACATGGTCCTGTCATATTTTTATCTGATAATCCAAATCAAGGAGTCAATAATGTATTTACTCAAAATAAAAAGAAGTCTAATTTTATTTATTATCTACTCTATTTTTATCTGTTTGATCATTATCCTGGCTGATATGAACAAACTTCCACTCTATCTTATATATACCATTCCCCATTATGACTGGATTGCTCATTTTTTCCTTTATGGCTTTTTCTATTTCCTGTTGGACAGTCTTTTAAAAGATAAGCGGATATGTTTCTATAAATGGAGTTTTTCTCTTTCTATAATTATTGCCGGACTGGTGATTGCAGGAGAAGAATTTTCTCAACTCTTTTTCACATGGCGAACATTCAGTCTTATAGATCTATTCATGGGATTTCTGGGAATCTTCTTCTGGTTCAGGATTACAAACCGAAGGAAAGAGAAGAAAACTATTAGGCTGAAGGCTGTTAGAAAAGGGAATAGAAGGCTATTAGGCTGAAGACTGTCAGGCTTATTATGCAGTTTGTCTTGTTATACCAAAACCGGTTCCCGCAGAAACCCCGATAGATACGGGGTTTCGCTACAAACCG
>CBDVAD010000231.1:0-6243 GCA_965371875.1 uncultured bacterium | reverse complement strand
GATACACAACCGGTACCTGCACAAAGCATCAAGTGCATTCTATATTCCTGCATCAACCTACCCTCTCACTTCCTCTGCCAAGGGCAGATTCTTCAACAATCTTTCCATTCATTACATGCTCTTTAAAAATAGTCTTTACTTTTTCTTTTGTAAGATGAACATATTTAACCGGAGATTCTCCCTTGATTTCGATAGTAGCCATTGGTTCATGGCTGCAAAGTCCCGCACATCCGGTAGTTGTAAACAAAATATCCTTTTGGCCGGAAGCTTCCAGTTCATCCAAAAAAGCTTTCATAATATCCCGGGCACCGGTAGCAATACCGCAAGTACCCATATGTACTATTATTTTGGCTCTTCCGGCTCCGCTTCGCAGGTTTGTAGATGCTTCCATTTTTTCGCTGATCTTCTTTAAGTCTTCAGGCTTCAATTTCATAATTACCTCCAACAACGCCGCTAATCAGAATTACTTATAAAGTCATAACAAAAATCAATATCCGGATGGGATAATCTTAACATCTTGATCGTTAACATTATGTCACCTAACGGCTTCATATCCGGATGATCATTTTTAAATACTGCTTTTATCTCAGTACCAACTCCAATACTGGAGTCGATCTCAAATTCCCCTTCTGTTTCCAGGGCTGCCTGCTTTAACAGGGATATCCCCAATCCGAATATTTTTCCCTCTTTTGACGAATAAAACGGACTGGAAACAATTTTTACTGTTTCCACATCCATCCCTGATCCATCATCTATAATAAAAAGACGCAGAATATTTTCTGCCTTCTTTTCTTCCAATCTGACTTCAACACGTCTGGCACCTGCACGAATTGAATTCTCAACTACATCAAGAATATGCAGAGAAAGATCTTCCATTATTTGACCACTCCACGACCATTCTTCCCATGGATCGCCAACATCAATTCTCTGACATTGGGTTCCATTAATCTAAACTCTGTCATTCTCTTTCCGATATCCTCAATATAGTGGGCATCGGAACAGGAAATATATGGATATCCGTATAAATACCCTTTCTTCCTATCTGTGTATTTGTTCTCAACTTCTTTTGAGTTGACAACTTCCACCCCGTCCAGCTCCATTCCTTCAGGTATAAATCCCAGATTGCTTATAATACTGAAAGACTCCCTGTCAATGTGTGCAGCTATTACCATCCCCCCGTTTTGATGAACAAGATCAACAATGCGGTCTGTATTCAGGGTTGTAGCTCCAAACAACAGCTTATCACTTACACCCAGAATTTTATTTTCAGAATCAAGAAAAACCTGATCTCCGAAAGCTTCAGTATCATTCTCACCTGGAAGATTATTCTGAACAATCTCTTCCATGTTATAAAGATCTTCATTCCTGTCAAAATATGCCAGTAAATGAACCTCTTCCTCAGAAGTAATCTCCATTCCGCCAATAACTGTAAGTCCTGCCCGTTTACCTGCTTCTCTTACAGCTTCAACATTGCCGGTACTGTTATGATCAGTAACAGCAATTATATCCAGTCCCCTCTCTATCGCCTTTGACACAATTGCCGTAGGCATCATCCCGTAATCCCCACAGGGAGATAAAATAGTATGAAGATGAAGGTCAGCCTTATATATCTTCACAATTTTTATATCAACCAGGTATTCCCAGCTGATATAGTCTTCCGGCAACTTCAAAAGCACTTTCACTGCTGCTGAATACCGGTAAACTTTCCTGTTCAGCTTTAGCTGCCGCTGCTGGAATCAGTTCTCTGTCCTGGATCAGGATAATACCAGCTATATTTTTCATCATGGCAATTGCAACAACATTAACATGGGTCTGGTAGGTGATCCATATATCACCCTCTCTCCCATGGGCAATCACATCACTCATCAAATCGCTTACATAACCTCTGGTAACATTGGATTCAAGATGCTTGTTACCGGAAAGAACTTTAAGATTAAGTTTATCTTTGATCTCATTCAGGCGCATTTTCCCTCCATATTGATATCTACAACCAAAAGTGTACCTTCACCAACTTTTGAGCTGATTGTGAAGTTATCAGAACAACTCTTAATATTCTGGAGTCCCATCCCTGCACCAAAACCCAGTTCACGAACCCAGTCAGGTGCTGTGGAATAACCTGGCTCCATCGCTTTTTCTATATCAGGAATACCCGGTCCACTGTCTTCAATCCTCATATTCAAAGAATCTGCTTTTAAAACGAGAGTAAATACACCACCTCCCGCATATGAAAGGAGATTCATTTCAGCCTCATAGGCAGCAATAGCAGCCCTTCGGACAATACTTCCGGGCAAACCCAATTTATACAAATCAGCTCTGATTGAGCTTGAAATTTCCCCTCCGTACTCCAGAGCTTTAGCCTCGACATTGTAGTTTAATGTTATAACTGCAGACTCTGATTCGATATTATTTAACAGGCAGTCAATCTTACGTTCTGTTTCATCTGCCTTATTGCTAACATCAAGCTCAGCAAGAACACCCTCAAGCATTGTGCATCTGCAAATAAGACCCAGGAACTTCTCTGTTGCCTGTTCCACAACAGAAAGGCCTCTTAAACCAAAAAGATCCAGCTCCCGGATAGCAGTTATTACAGGTTCATCAATGTGAAGGGTCTTATACTCCGTTTCCATTATCTCCTCTATTGGAACATCCCCTCTGTCAGAAGTTAACCACTCCACATACTCAGCAATTGAAATCTGTCCAACCAGCTTCTCTCCATCAAGAACAGGAATACAGGCATAGTTATTTTCCTTAATTGCATCCTTAAGTTCGCTCATCATTGTATTTGGAGTGACTCTGGCAATATCAGTTTTCATTATCTTTTCTACCCGGATCTCATAAATCCGTTCTGTAACACTCTGTGAAATCCGAATCTGGTCCATCTTCTATCCCTTTAATCCGGCTGCAAAAAGTTTACCCGTAACCTGGAATGTTGATAACTCTGTTACCAGTACTGTAATCTCTTTATTATTGGCCAGTTCAATAGTTTCCTTTCCCGGATTCTTGCTATTTGTGTAGCAGATTGCAGGAATCTCAACCATTTCAACGGTTCGTATAGTCTGTTGATTAGTCAGACCTGTTACCAGAAGCTGCGCTTCCCGTCCATAAGTAAGAACGTCACTCATAAGATCAGAAACATAAATAGTCTCTATCTCTTTAGAAGGATTCCCGATGGAAAGAATCCTTGCATCCAATATCTGGCTTACTTCCTTTATTTTCATATCTAATCTTTTTTCTTCATCAGTTTCTTTATAGATTTCTGGGTCATCTTTCCATGAAATTCCCCATCTACTGTAACAAGAGGACCCAGAGCACATGCTCCTACACAATTAACAACATCAAGAGTATACTCGCCGTCTGCTGAAGTTTCTCCAGCCTTGATACCAAGTTCTCTCTCTAATGTATCTACAATAAGTGGTGCTCCTCTTACATGACATGCTGTACCAACACAGGCACAGACATGGTGTTTCCCAATAGGTTCAAGTCTGAATGTTGAATAAAATGTTACAAGAGAATAAAAACGACTTAAGGGAATGTTTAGACGTTTTGACGCTACTCGTAAATATTCTTCAGGCAGATAGCCAAATTCTTCATGAATATCCTGAAGGAGACCAATCAATGATCCCCTCTCTTTTTCATACTGTTCCAATAATTTATCAAGTTTTTCCATTCTACTTCCTGGTTCCTGTCTTTATCGAATTTTTACGAGCCATTTTTTGTTTGCGTCGAAGTTCTTACTTAAAACCATCTGATGTACAACAGTAAGAAAATCAGGTATCTCGATGGTAATATCATTCTTAATCTTTACCTGGCAGGCAAGCCTCATATTATTCAGCTTCTCCTGACGGCTCATCCATATTTCTTCTGTAGGAAGAATGTGTCCACCACCGGCAGGAACCTGAACCTTACAGTAACCACAGCTTCCCTTTCCTCCGCAGGAATTGGAAACATCAAACCCGTTGTCATTAAGGGCAGTTAAAAGATTTATGCCCCCATCGACAATGATCTCCTTTACCTCATCTCCCTCAAGAACGCTTATCTTACACTCACCATAGCTAACCAGAAGTTTGTCTGCTATTAAAAGCAAAACTGTAATTATAAGCAGTAAACCGTTCATTACAAGTATAGGTATATAATTCATTAAACATTCACCATTCCGGCAAATCCAAGAAAAGCAAGGGAGAGTATCCCTGCAATTGTCATGATTATTCCCGGTCCTTTCATACCCTTTGGAATATCTCCAACAAGAGCAAGTTTTTCATTTATTGCAGCAACAATTACAATTGCAATGATCCAGCCTACAGAGGCGCCAAACGCAAAGACAACAGACTGCAGGTAGTTATAACTTCTTATAACCATAAACAGCGAGACAGCAAGAACTGTACAATTTACGGTAATTAACGGAAGAAATATTCCGAATGCTGCCTGGAGTACAGGAAAGAATTTTTCCATAATCATCTCTACCAGCTGTACGGTTCCTGCAATTACAATGATGAATACAATATAGTAGATCAGTTCACTATGCAGGGGTACAAGAATATAATTATAGATAGGCCAGTTTATAAGTGCAGTAAGTGTTACTACAAAGATAACTGCAAAGCCCATACCACTGGCAGTCCGGAGACTTTTCGAAAGTGAAATAAAAGGACACATTCCAAGGAGGTATGTAAAAGCAATATTCTGTGTTAATACAGCAGCAATAAATATCATCAATAAATTAATAGCCATAAAAATCCCCCTTAATCCGATTCAACTTTAGCCAGTGTTCTTGTTATCCATATAAACAGACTAACAACAAAAAAGGCTCCTGGTGCCATGGAAATAACAACCCATTTAGGAAATGTTTCCGGCATTATCTGAAAACCCAGAAGAGTACCAAATCCAAGTATCTCTCTGACTACAGCAATAGCAACCAGAGTGTAAGTATAGGAAAACCCGTTTGATAGAGAATCAAGTACGGAGTGGAAAAGATTATTCTGGCTGTAAAAAGCTTCTGCCCTGCCCATAATTATACAGTTTGTAATAATTAACCCGACATAGGGCCCTATTGAATCACTTATTTCAGGGAAATAAGCCTTTAGAACCTTATCAACTACTATTACAAAAGATGCAATTACAATCATGTAAGTAATCATCCTGACTCTTCGGGGTATGATATTTCTTAAACCCGTAATAAGGATTGCAGTTGCAATAAGAACAAAGGTAACTCCTGCACCCATTGCTATAGCATTTGCTACTGTATTCGAAACTGCAAGAGCCGAGCAAATACCAAGTACCATAGAGGATATTGGATGATCCCGCCATATGCCGTCCAGTACAGTCTGATAACTTTTAGTTTTCTTTATCTCTGCAAATGTCACCATCAGTCTCCTTTCATGCTGGAATAAAAAGTTTTATAGTCACCGTTCATGACCTTGATAAGTGCAATACTGGACATTGTTGCACCTGTAATTCCATCTATATCTGTGTTATTTACAGATTTACCAGCTCCAACAAGAATTAGTTCAGGATCAAACTGTTTTCCGATAAATGAATCTAAAAATTGCTTCTCTGTTATACGGCTGCCCAGACCAGGTGTTTCTTCCTGGGATTTTATTCCAACAGCTCTGATTGTTTTTCCATCAGCATCCATTACTGCAACCCCAATAATTGGTCCCTGAAATCCTGAACCTTCAAAGGGAAAGGCCAGCTCTCCGGAAGAAGCTCTATAAACTGACATCTCAGGATATTCAATCGTTTCTATATTATCCGTAAATGCTTTCTCAATTGTTTCGTCTGTATACTCAATACCAAAAGTATTCAAAATAGTACTCAATTCTTTTATCTTTTCATTTTTGGTAATCATCGGCTCAGTCAATGAATCAACGACAACCAGAGTAGTTGCGAGGATGGTTCCAAGAATGAGTACAAAGACAATCATCATAATTTTGTCTTTCATATCTTATTATTCCTGTAAATAGTTTTTAGAACAAAGTGATCGATAAGCGGATTCAGTCCATTCATAAAAATAATGCTGAACATTACTCCTTCTGTATAACCTGCAAAACTTCGTATAAGGAAGGTTATTAATCCACATCCGAAACCGTAGATATATTTACCTGTTTTTGTGGTTGGTCCTGTTACGGGGTCTGTTGCCATAAACATGGCTCCAAACAAGAGTCCACCGCTAAGAATACTGAAAACGGGAGGAGCAATAGATGGAGAAAGCATATTTCCAACAAATGAAAACACAAACAAAATACCAAG
>CBDVAD010000230.1:0-6285 GCA_965371875.1 uncultured bacterium | reverse complement strand
TTCTGGAAAAAACTGCTATGACAGGAGAAATAACCCTTACAGGACGGGTTCTTGCCATTGGGGGAGTAAAGGAAAAGGTTCTTGCCGCCTATAGAAACAAGATGACTACAGTATTGCTTCCTGAAGACAACAGTAAGGATATTGAGGAACTTCCAAAGGAAGTAAAAAACACAATTAACTTTGTTTTTGCCTCATCAGTCAGTGAAGCGTTACTGACACTTTTTCCAGACTCATTTCTTTCATAGGAGTTTGTTGGCTTAATGCTTTTGAGGATATTTTTAGAGATTTTTGGTCTCTTTTAGGAACGAATGAGGAGAATATTTCCTATATTTGACAATTGAGTGACAACGAAGAGGGTAAAAAGGTCAAAAATAGACTAAAATGATTAAGCCAACAGACTCCTTTGGAAAATAGTTTTTTTACTTGATTTTGATGGGCTTAAGAGCCTATAATTATACGGAAGTAGTAGCAGGAGGAAAAACTTGAAAAAGCTTATACTGTTAATCGTCATTTTTATGCTGATTGCGTCAATCGGCGCGTTTGCAGAAACATCCAAATATTATGTTAAAACAATCCCGATAATAAGGGTATATGATCATGCTCTGGGATACAGAGTTGTATACATGAAAAGCGATTTCAATTTGCATGTTATATATCTGCCCAAAGAGTGGTTTAGAGTCGCCGCTGAAACAGGGGAGGATCCTAAAGCAGAACTGGTTACCGGGATAGATTCTTCATATCCTTATTTTTCAGTCTTTTGGGAAGAAGGCAATTTCAGCCATATCCGTCTCTATCTTCATCGAAACTTAATGCATGAATCCTGGGGAGACATGGATCCAAGCGAGGGAATGACAGAAAAATTCAATGTAGAAACCCTTAAGCTGGAATTGTAATAAGTTCTGAGTACAGGCATTAATTTTTTTAAAATCTATTTACAAGCCATCTGATTTTTCAGGTGGCTTTTTTTTCGGGAGCTAATATGGGCAGTTATGATATACCAGTCGAATTAACACAGGCATTAAAAAAAAGAGAGTCCTTTCTGCTGATTGGCCATAAAGACCCTGATGGTGATTGCCTGAGTTCTCAATTGGCTTTAGGAAGCTTTCTTGAAAGGATAGGAAAAAAAGTATGCTTACTATCTCCAGGTCCATTCGACAGACCAGAGATCGAAGATCAGGAAAAGTACTTCCATACCCATGTACCTGAGGCCTGGAAGCATATTGATCCACTTGTAGTAGTTCTTGATTGCTCCACAATAGACCGTATAGGACATCTGGCAGACGAAATAGATGATTTTACTGTAGCTGTAATTGATCATCATAATTCGGGGTTGAGTTTTGGGGATATTCAGTTTATCCGTCCTGAGGCCCCTTCTGTAACATTTATGATACATAAAATAATTGAATCTTTTGATATGGTTCCCTCACTCAAAGAAGCAGAACACCTCCTTTTCGGAATTGCAACTGATACAGGATTTTTCAGACATCTTGAATCCGGCTCAGAGGAGCTGTTTATGTCTGTAGCAGAACTAACAAAGTACGGTGCTTCACCAAAAGATGCACATTCAAAGATGTATGGTGGAAGAACATTAAAATCGAAGCAGCTTATGGGAAGACTTCTGTCCAGAGTTCGTAGTGAACTGGATGGAAAGCTTTTGATTACATATGAAACAGAAGAGGATTTACTCGAATTTGGAGCTGCCAGCAGAGATTCTGACTCTCTTTATCAGCAACTCCAGGGAATCAGGAATGTCGAAGCAATTATTCTTATTAGATTCGAGACCAGTAGCGAACTTTCTGTAGGTCTCAGATCTAAACATTATGCAGATATTGGTGCTGTCGCAAAGTCATTTGGAGGCGGGGGACACAAAAAAGCTGCAGGATTTTCATGGAACGGATCTGCAGAAGAAATTACAGAGAAACTTCTTGAGGTTTTCAGCAATATTCTGTAGCTTCCTCTTCGATTTGTAAATGAATGTAAATACAACCCCTTCAACTCAAATCTATACATAGTAAACATGGCACAATTATTGCACTAAGTAACACAAGTATTTTAAAAAAAGTTATGGAGATCACTATGGAATCACAAAAGCTTACAGAATTTACACATGCGCTGATAAAGTATCAGAAAACAGGAAAAGGCTATAAAAATCTCGAAGAAAAAATTGGAATTCATGTCTACACAATTTTAAAATCAAACTATAAAATGGATGATGATGAAAGGGGTGATTTTTTCTGTGTATACTACCCTAAAATACAAAATTTGATTACACAATTTAATTACTATGGAACTCCATTTGAGATGTACCTTAAGGTTTCTCTAAAATGGAATATTAAGTCCTTCAGGACTTCAAAAAGCAGATATCGGAGTATACAAAAAGCAATTTACAAAGAACCTTTCTATCTCGTCCCTCACGAAAATGATTTTACTGAAGATATTAATACCGATCTTCATATATCGGAACATGCAAGAGAAGCTCTGGAAATTGTTGGTACCAAAGAAATATTGACGGACACTGTAAAAAAAAGACTTCTTTACATCTATTTAATAGAAGCTGATTTCCTGGATGAAAGGATTAAAGAACGAATTATCAGGATGACAGGTTATAAAAAGAGGTGGATTGAAACCTGTTCCGAAAAGCTAAAAAAGAGAGTTGATATACGTCTAAACCGAATTAACCAAATTAAAAATAGAAGAAACAGTGCTTTTTTTGATTTTCATCTTCTACAGGAAAAATACAGTTTTGAAGAAAATAGAAATAAAAAAGAGGAATTGGAAAATCAGATTAAAAGCTTAAGAAAAAAAATCAATTCCATGAACAGGGAAATATCCAATGCAATAGTAAGACCCACACATAAAGATCTTGCTGATGTCCTGCAAATTCCCAAAGGATCTATTGACTCCGGTATTTTTTATATCAAAAATTCATTTAAGGAACTGGAAAATACCGGAAAGAAATCTGAATGATACCATATTAGAAGAACAGTAATAGTGGACTCTATTAAAACAATTGTTTATTCTAACGACCATGGAAATAATATTAGCATCAGGAAACAGACACAAGCTATTTGAGCTTAAAGAAATTCTTAAAGGACATACAGTACTATTACCTGAAGATATAGGTATTGATTTTGATTTCGAAGAAACAGGCAGCAGCTATCTGGAAAACTCATACGGTAAAGCATATGCTCTTTTCAATAAGATAAATCGACCTGTTATTGCAGATGATTCAGGTTTAAGTGTAGCAGCTCTTAATGGAGCACCAGGTATCTACTCAGCACGATACGGTTCAAAAGATGGAGTATTGCTGGAAGCACCGGAAAGAAATCTATTTTTACTTCAGCAGTTAAAAGAAATGGATGACCTTAGTGCAGAGTTTATCTGCTGCATGACACTTGTTCTTGAAAAAAACCGTTTTTTTGTAGCTCAGGAATCTTTTAAAGGTGAAATAACAAAAGATTCTACCGGTGTCAATGGATTTGGTTACGATCCGGTTTTTTATCTTCCTGAATATGGAAAAACAGTAGCGGAGTTACCCGAGGAAAAAAAGAATAAGATTTCCCACAGAGGAAAGGCCGGTTATCGAATTGCCAGGTTATTGGAAAATTCAAGATAGACTGTCTCCACCTAACAGCCTTAATAAAGGAGAAATATATATGAAATCTGAAATACAAATCCTTACCAGAAAAGAAGTATCAGATAGCGACAAGTGGGATCTAAGCGGATTATTTAAGAATGAAGATGACTGGGAAGAAAATCTAATAAAACTGGAAAACAGAATCCCGGAAATTGAAAACTTTAAAGGAACACTGGGTCAATCTGCAAATCAGTTAAAGAATTGTCTTGAATTGGTTACAGAACTGGAAATTCTGGATGAAAGACTTGGCAATTATGCTTTCTTAAGAAATACAGAAGATATTGGGGACAGCAAAGGTCAGGACAGACTTTCAAGATTTATGAGAATAGCCTCTATTCTTGGCACTTCCTTAAGTTTTCTTAACCCGGAAATTCAGGCAATAGATGAAGAAACCATTAAAAGCTACCTGGAAGATGAAGTACTTACTGATTACAAAATTATGCTTAAAAAATTATTAAGATTTAAACCACATGTACTTTCTGATAAAGAAGAAAAAATACTGGCTATGCAGGTGGAATCAAAACAGACACCTGGAAAGGTATTTTCTGCTCTGACAGATGTAGATATGGACTTTGGCTCTATAGAAACCCCGGATGGTAAGGTGCCTTTAAGCAATTCAACATACGGAATGCTTATGATCAATAAAGACAGAGATGTAAGGCAAAGAGCATATAAACAATTTTACTCCAATTTTTCAAACCATAAAAATACTCTGGCTTCACTCTATGCCGGAAGTGTTCAGCAGGATATCTATCAGGCAAAAGTGAGGGCTTATTCCGGGGCAAGAGCACAAAAACTTTTTCCTGATGATGTACCTGAACTGGTATATGATAATCTGGTAAAAATAATACACGATAACCTTCCCCTTCTTCATAGATATTATAGTTTCAGAAGAAAAAGTCTGGGCTTCGAAAAATTAAAACCCTGGGATGTTTATGTCCCCCTGTTGAGCTCAATTACCACACACTACAGCTATAATGAAGCTGTAGAAATTATTGATAAATCAATGACCCCATTAGGTGAGGAATACCGACAGACTCTAAAAGAGGGACTTTTAGGGGGATGGGTCGATAAATACGAAAACAAAGGTAAAAGATCAGGTGCATTTTCATCAGGAGCATATACCGGCGACCCTTACATAATGATGAACTATAAGGAGACAGTACTTAGAGATATGTTTACCCTGGCCCATGAAGGCGGTCATTCAATGCACAGCTGGTACAGTGTAAAAAACAATCTATTCCAAAATTACAACTATACAATATTTGAGGCCGAGGTAGCATCTACATTCAATGAGCAGCTGCTGGCAGATTATCTTTACAAAAATGCTGAATCTGATGAAATGAAAACCTACATAATTGGCAAACGAATAGATGATATAATAGCAACTGTATTCCGGCAGACCATGTTCGCTGAATTCGAACATAAAGCCCATGATATGGTAGAAAAAGGAACTCCTATAACAGTAGACTCTATAAGAAAAATGTATAGAGAACTTCTTGAACTCTACTTCGGCACAGAAATGGAACTGGAAGAAGAGAGTGATCTGGAAGGTTTAAGAATCCCACATTTTTACAGAGCATATTATGTCTATAAATACGCAACCGGACTTTCTGCTGCAATAGCATTATCGGAACGTGTGCTTAAAGGCAGTGCATCAGAAAAGAGTGATTATTTAAACTTTCTGAAGTCAGGAGGATCAAAATATCCCCTTGATTCACTTAAGCTTGCAGGTGTGGATATGAGCAAACCTGAGCCTGTAAAGGCGGCTATGAAGGTCTTTGAGGGACTTCTTGATGAGATTGCTGAGCTCATGAAATAATCCTGCAAATTAATGCTGGATATTTTTACAGTTAGCTACTCCAATCAGGACCGGTTCCCGCAGAAACCTTTGCTGGTCGCAACTTCGTTGCTGCTCGCATATGCATCCTTTTCAATAAAAATCGAAGGTTTCGCTACAAACCGGCTTACATTATAAGGACATTTGTTTTTAGCTATTCTAATTTTTATTATCTTAGTCTTAGACATGGTATACTCTATATAAAATTAGAAGAGCTCTATATGTAAATACAATTTATTATCCATTTTTTGAAGCAGAACCGCAATTTTCCCAGTACTAAGAGTACAACAATAGAAAAATGTAGTTTTTTTTGTTATACTATAGGAGGAAGGTGTGGGAATGGCTGTTACACAGAAAGATCTATCTCAGATAAGTGATTATATAAAAGGTCAATTTGCAGAATGGATGGAGTCAATACCTCCCCGCCAATTTAAAAGGGATTATGAGTTTGAACTTCATGAACGGATGATTAGAGTTGAAGAGGAGCTTAGAACCCAGAGAGAATTGATGAAGCAGGGATTTGAACAGGTTGATAAGAGATTTGAACAGGTTGATAAGAGATTTGAACAGGTTGATAAGCGGTTTGAACAGGTTGACAGAAGGTTTGAACAAATAAATAATAGATTCGAGCAACTGGAAGATCATTTTTCAGAACTTAGTCGCAGGATGTTCCATTTTATGATCTGGTCTTTCGGGTCAACTGCTACTGCTGCGGGTATTGTTATAGCTGTTTTAAAGTTATAGAATCACCTAATAAAAAATTAGAAGAGCTCTATTAATTAATGTTAGATATTTTTATAGTTGACTA
>CBDVAD010000229.1:0-6308 GCA_965371875.1 uncultured bacterium | reverse complement strand
CAGATAGAAAGTGGTGAAATCTCAGGCGATTTCATGGACATTGGAGGTTTACTCCTGGGGCAGGGTTTTGTAGATGATGCACGTTCACTGAATATTCTTGAAAAAACAGCTGAATATACAGGTGAAGCTCTTATAGTTCATGGTACAGAAGACACAGTTGTTCCTGCTGTTGTATCTGAGGGTTACCTAAAGTTATTCAGTGGGCGGGCAGAACTTGTTCTCGTTGATGGAGCAGATCATCTATTTCAGAGGATAGGGTGGATAGAACAGCTTTTTGACGAATCTCTTGCATTTATTAAAGGAAAAATTAAATGATGGATTATAAAATTGATGAAATGATTTCAGCGGAAAAGATAAAAAACAGGGTTAAAGAACTGGGTGCAGAAATAGAAAAAGATTATCAGGGAAAAGGAGATATTATTCTGGTAGGTCTTTTACGTGGATCTGTTGTATTTCTTGCTGATCTTGCGAGAGAGATTGATCTGGAAGCGAAAATTGATTTTATGGTTGTTTCCAGTTACGGAGATTCCATGGAATCATCCAGGGAAGTAAGAATTAATAAGGACCTTGAGGAAGATATAAGAAATAAAAATGTAATCATTATCGAAGATATAATAGATACTGGTTATACACTTGAGAAGGTGGAAGAATATCTAAGATTGAAATCACCTTCATCTTTGGAAATATGTACACTTCTTGATAAACCTGAGCGTAGAGAGGTCTCTGTGTCTGTCAAATATGTTGGATTCGAAATACCTGATGTTTTTGTAATAGGGTATGGTATAGATTATGCCCAGAAACACAGGAATCTTCCCTATATTGGGAAAGTCATTATGAACAGTAAGAGCTGAATAATGACTGAATTGAAGCTTTATGAGGAGGCTGCGGGTTATATTCTCAGCTCTAAAAGGACAAGCGCCTTTACAGGGGCGGGTATCTCTGTAGAAAGCGGTATACCTCCCTTCAGAGGAGAAAACGGATTGTGGAACAGATACGACCCTGTTTTTCTCGACATAAGTTATTTCCACAGCAATACCCTAAAATCATGGGAACTTATTAAAGAGGTATTTTATGATTATTTCGGAAAGGCTGGTCCCAATTCGGCTCATTACGCTTTGGCTCAACTGGAATCTGAGAATCATCTTCAATCTATTATTACCCAGAACATAGATAATCTCCACCAGAGGGCGGGATCATCTAATGTAATTGAGTACCATGGAACTTCTCATGAACTTGTATGTACCGGATGTAACAGCAGGTATGTTGCAGAAGAGAGCTATCTTGAAGTTCTTCCTCCGGTATGTAAAGTCTGTGGAGCTGTTCTTAAACCGGATTTTGTTTTTTTCGGAGAGCCCATACCTGAAGCTGCCAGCGAAGGAGCCTCCAGGGAGGCAGATAGATCTGAACTCTTTATCCTTATTGGAACAACCGGAGAAATAATGCCCGCCTCCATGATCCCCTATCAGGCAAAACAGAGGGGTGCGAAAATTATCGAGATAAATATTGCCCCCTCCAATTATACTGAAAGTATAACCGATATCTATCTGGAGGGGAGGGCCACTGAAGTAATGGAAACTCTCCTGGCTGCAATCATAAAGTTCTGATGCAAGTGCAGTAAAATCAGAGTTCTATGGTTCTACTGCCAGATGATCAGTACTTCTGCTCCTGTTTCAGATGTAAAAGGTCCATGGGTCATTTCTGTGTGGATAAGTTGATAGGTCCCCTGGCTGAAAACCTGTCCATTTATTTCGTATTGCCCTTTCAGGATAAAGTGCTGTTCTTCATGAATATGGGTATGCCCTTCCATACGAAAGCCCTTTGGAAGTTTTAGGATTACACAGCGCCCGTTCTTATCTTCTCTAAGGATCTTAATCTGGGTCCCTCTATAGTAGGGTTCATATGCATCCTGCCATTCCAGAGAATTACAATTAATTGCTTCATCTAACATTTTATTTCTCCTTCTCTTAAATAATAATACTTAAATAAGTGTGCACGCAAGCTGGAAAATAAAAAAATATTTAATCATTTGTTCTTACTTATAAAAGTTGCAGTTTTAAAGACAGCAGTGCGCCAAAGGCCCCAATGAAAAATCAACCAGAAACTTACCGCTTCCGTAGGAAGCCATAATAGATGTTTTTGTTTTAACACTATTTAGAGTTTTTTCCATCATTATTTATACAATATTGTTTTTTATCAGGCAAGAATAAAAAAGGCAGCCCCACAGGGACTGCCTTGTGTGCGATTATATGTCAGGAATACTATCCCTACACGTCGCCCATAGGATTACTTCCTGCAGATTGTTCTCTAAGTGATTGTGGAAGAACAATATTAAGGAAAATAGCTGTAAGTCCACCAGTTGTAATTGCAGAACCAAAAACCTGCTGAACAATTGATGGTGCATGACTAAGAATTGCAGGTACGAATGCAACACCAAGACCAAGACCAAAAGAGATTGCCATAATAATAACGCCTCTTCGGTCAATTATACTGCTTGCAATAATTCTAATACCGGAAGCGGCAACAGTACCAAACATTATGATAGTTGCTCCACCGAGTACTGAGTTAGGAATAATTGAGAACAGTCCACCGACTATAGGGAACAGTCCAAAAAGAACCAGAAGACCTGCGATCCAGAATCCAACTCTACGACTGGCAACACCGGTCATCTGAATAACTCCGTTATTCTGGCTGAAAGTTGTATTTGGGAAGGAGTTGAAAACTGCTGCAAGTGCAGAGTTGATACCATCAGCAAGTACACCACCGGAAATACGTTTGATGTACAGGTCGCCTTCAATAGGTTCACCTGAAATCATGGAAGTTGCTGTGAGGTCTCCGATAGACTCTACTGTAGTTATCAGATAGAGTAATGCCATTGGAATAACATGTCCCCAGCTAATATAAAAACCGAATTTAAATGGGATTGGAGCATTTATAATGCTTAAGCCGCCCATCTTTCCAAAGTTAACAAGACCCATAGCAGCTGCAATAACATAACCTACGACAAGACCGATTACAATTGCACTCATACGGAGCCATTTATTCCGGCTTCTGTTAAAAAGTATAATTGTTACAAGAACAATAGCAGCCAGCATAATATTTGTTCCACTGGCAAAGAATTCTGGTTTGTTGGTAAGCAACCACTGTCCGCCACCGATATCTGTCATGCCCACTTTAATAAGAGACATACCGATAAGAGTTACAACAATACCACTAACCAGAGGTGTGATAATTTTCTTAAGGGCTGGAATGAACCTTGAGAAGATCATCTCTACAGGGGATGTAATTAAAGCAACACCAAAGATTGTTCCCAGTGCCTGTCCTGGAGTACCACCGGAATTAAGGACGGAAAAACCGATACCAATTGAGAGGCTGAGGAATGTAAAACTTGTTCCCTGGATACTTAGAAGTCCGGAACCAATGGGTCCAAATTTCTTAACCTGAATAAAGGTTGCAATACCGGAAACAAAAAGAGCCATATTAATAATGTATGCTCTCATTTCCGGAGGTAATCCCAGTGCCCCACCAATAATAAGAGGTGGTGTAATAATACCAACAAAAATAGCCATCATGTGCTGCAGTGCAGCAAGAAATGCCTGAAATGCTGGCGGATTGTCATTGAGATTGAAAATCATGTCAGTAGAAATTCTTTTTTCTGCCGAATCACTCATAAATCTGCTCCTTATTAAAATATTTCAATCAGTATACAATACTATTCCCGTAAGTCAAGTTTTATTTTACCCGATTTCGTAAAATGGTAAAAAACAGGTCCTTTTTTGAGATAAAATAAACAGATTGGCAGTATTTTTGATTTATACATGAATTGTATCTTTCTTTTTGTATAAATCTGTTATAGGATTGGTCTGAAGGAGTCTCCCATGAATGAAATTACAATAAATGGTAAAGTATACGAAATTCCGGATTCTGATCTTGAAATATCACTTATCGACTATCTTAGAAATAAACTGGATCTTACTGGTACAAAAAATGGATGTAATATTGGAGTATGCGGAGCATGTACTGTAATAATTGATGGAAGTACTAAAAGAGCATGTATTGTAAAGCTTAAAAAAGCTGTTGGTAAAGAGGTCCTTACCATAGAGGGGATGGAATCCAAAGATGGTACTCTTCATCCGATACAACAGGCTTTTATAGACTGTGGAGCCATACAGTGTGGTTTTTGTACTCCAGGTATGGTTCTAAGTGCTCATTCGCTTCTTATGCAGGATAAGGAGCCTTCAAGAGATAGAATTAAAAAAGCAATTGCCGGAAATCTTTGCAGATGTACAGGCTATCAGCAGATTATTGATGCTGTTGAGTCGGCCGCAGAAGTAATGAGGGAAGGGTAATGGAAGATCTTTTAATTGATGAGATCCAGATCGACTAATGTTCTTCCATCTATTATTCGGATTATAATTATTTTGCTCTCTTCAATTCGATACATAATACGAAAACGTTCAAAAATAAGCTCTCTGTATTTATCATAAAAAATATCAATGAATTCAGGAACTGGCCTTCCTATTCTGGGATATTTAGTGAGATTTTCAACTCTTTCCATTATTCCATAATAGTATTTTTTTGCAGTTGATAGGTTTAATTCTCTGTAGTACTCAATAATAAATCGTAAGTCATCCTCCGATTTTGGCGAAAATTCAACTTCAAAATCCATATTCTTCTTTTATAGTGGTTTTAACTTTTGTTATAGGAATAGATTTGTTCTGGCGAATAGATTCTTCACCCTCGTTGATTAGCTTCAGCAGTTCAATTTTCCTTGATAGTTCCTCCCATGTTTCGATATCCAGGAATATACCGGCCGATTTCCCATTTCTGGTTATAATGAACGGGTGATGTGATTCTTTTTGATAAGCCACTATTTTAGAAAAATTAGTCTTAAAAAATGATAAGGAGTTAATGTTGTCTTTTATAGAAATCTTCATACAATCAATTTAAATGAATTCGAACTGAATTTCAACTGAATTAATTTTTATCAGGAATAAAAAAGCTGTCCGGTACCGGACAGCTTTTTTATGTAATTTTTGTCCAGGGTATAACACCCTGGATCTATAATTTACATTATGTATTTAAAAATAAAGAGTATACCTACAATATAAGTTACTGGATGTACGTCTTTTGCTTTTCCTGTCAAAACTTTCAGAATAACATAAGACAACATACCAAACATGATACCTTCCGCAATGCTGTATGTAAGGGGCATCATAATAATTGTAAGGAATGCTGGAATTGCCTCAGTATAGTCTTCGAAATCCACTTCCTTAATTGGTGACATCATAAACAGACCCACAATTACGAGTACCGGAGCAGTTGCTGCGCCAGGGATCATAAGGAAGAGAGGTGAGAGAAAGAGGGCAACAAGAAACAGTATTGCTGCTGTAAAAGCTGTAAGACCTGTTTTCCCGCCTTCTGCAACACCTGCTGCACTTTCAACATAGGTTGTTACTGTACTTGTTCCAAGACATGCACCAACTGTAGTTCCAACTGCATCTGCAAAAAGAGCAGCCTTTACCTTGGGAATATTACCGTCTTTATCAATAAGACCTGCTTTTGTTGATACACCGATAAGAGTACCAACTGTATCAAACATATCTACAAAGAGGAATGTAAACAAAACGATAAGCATATCCATGGAGAAGATCTGAGAGAAATCGAATTTAAAGAAAATTGGTGCCAGTGATGGAGGGGCCCAGCTGCCGGAAGGAGGAGATGTAATACCCATTGGAAAACCAATAATTGTTGTTGCAATGATTCCAAGAAGGAGCGCGCCTCTTACCTTGAAGGCAAGAAGAATACCTGTAATAATGATTCCGATGACAGCAAGAAGACCGGCGCCGCTTGTTACATTACCAAGAGCAACTACCGTACCCTGGCCGCCAACAATAATTCCGGCGTTAACCAGACCAATAAAAGCGATAAAAAGTCCGATACCTACTGAGATTGCTTTCTTGATATTCATAGGAATTGAATTAACAATTGCTTCACGAACATTGAATGCAGTCAGGATAAGGAAGATGATACCTTCGAGGAAAACTGCTGTTAGAGCAAATTCCCATGAGTAACCCATTCCAAGTACAACAGCATATGCAAAAAATGCATTAAGACCCATACCGGGAGCAAGAGCAAAAGGTAAATTTGCGAGTAAAGCCATTACCAGGGTTGCAATTGCTGCAGACAGAGCTGTTGCTGTAAATACTGCACCGAAATCCATCCCGGCATCAGCCAGAATAAGTGGGTTAACGATAAGGATGTAAGCCATTGTCATAAATGTGGTCAGGCCCGCAAGAACCTCTACTTTG
>CBDVAD010000228.1:0-6336 GCA_965371875.1 uncultured bacterium | reverse complement strand
TTTTCCGGCTTCAGAGGTCTCGGTAAATATATTATCCTCATATCATGGTCCGTTATTGTAATTATTCCAATATGGACGATGATTATTAATTCTATGAAACCTAAAATGCATATATATATGGACCCCTTCGGCCTGCCTAAAAAGTGGACTTTTGCAGGTTATGAAGCAATTTTCAAGGACAGTAGTTTCTTAAGGTATTTTCAGAACAGTATTTTTATCACTGCCGTTTCCATAGTACTGATTTTACTGGTAGGTGCCCTTGCTGCCTATGCAATAGTAAGGTGGAATTCCAGATTCTCACGGTTTGCATATATTTTTTTCCTGGCAGGAATGATGATTCCAATCAGAATTGGTAGTATAAATCTACTTCAAATAATCAAGGGACTGGGACTGATGGATAATCTTATGGGCCTTCTCCCAATCTATATGGCCATGGGACTACCACTGGCTGTCTTTGTATTAACAGAATTTATTCGTGAAGTACCAATGGAACTTATGGAGGCCGCACATATAGATGGTGCTGCAAATTCCAGAATATTCTGGACAATCATTCTTCCATTAACCAGACCCGCAATGGCAACAGTTGCAATATTTAACCTGGTTACTATATGGAATGATCTCTGGTTTCCTCTTATTTTTATTCGGTCTGAATCCCAGAGAACACTGATGCTTGGTGTAACAAGGCTTTTTGGACAGTACCAGACAGACTGGACAAAAATTTTCTCTACACTGACACTTTCAGCTGTCCCTATAATTATTCTCTATCTTTTAATGGCTAAACAATTTATTAGAGGGCTGACGGCAGGGGCTGTAAAGGGGTGATTTTAATTACTGGGAAATATTCTTCACTTCCACTATAATACTGAAATGATGGCTGCACCAAAAATAAAATCAGATAAAAGTAATAATATATCCTTTCTAAAACTTATTAATCCGGAAACACAGGAAAGTATCCTCCTGTGTCCGACCCTTGGTGGGACAATAGTTTCTCTTACTCTTGGTATTGATCAACACCAAATTATGGAAATAGATTTAGATGACGAATTACAGGATAACCCTCTTTACCGTGGTAGACTCCTTTTTCCTTTTAACGATCGTATCCCTGATGGTAGATATACTTTTCAGGAAAAAAAATATCAGCTGCCAATAAACTGCAGGGAAGATGAAAGTGCAATCCATGGATTTATCTATAATAAAGAAGTAACGATCCTCGAACAAAGCGAAACACAAGTAATCTTTTTCTGGCGTACTGGAAAAGACCAACTACCCGGTTATCCATTTGACATGTCTCTAAAAACTAATATTAAACTCCATAATAGAGGAGTAACACTATCTTTTACCATAATAAACCATGGAGATATTCCAGCTCCATACGCACTAGGATGGCACTCCTACTTTAAAACTGATTCTTCATCAACATTGCATGCGGAATATCCATACTATTTTGAAACAGACGAACACTTCCTTCCGGTTGGAAACGGTCTTCCGTCATCCGGCAGCAGGTTTGATTTTACACAGGGAGCTGAATTTTCTGAAACCCTTCTTGATCATACATTCAAAGTTCCGGTAAATGGAATTTCCATTCTTAGAAACAGAAACTACAGTATTAAAATCGAACAGAAAAATTTTGCTTATACTCAGCTTTTTATACCGCCTGATAAAACATCTATTGCCATTGAGCCCATAAGTTCAAAACCAAATTCATTTAATACTGATGAGGTATTGGTCCTTATGCCAGGGGAAGAGTATTGTGCCAGCATTAGAATTGATTTGCTATAGATAGTAGATTGACAGCTATCTCCTGAAATAATTCATAAGTATATAACTGCTAACCCCGGGAATCCTAATATCTGCAGTATCATCTGTGTATATTATTTCTATTGAATCTGCAAGAACCGACAGGCTCCTGATCTTAATTATTCTTTTAATATTTTCGAAGAGAAATGAATTACCGTCAATAATACTGCCCCTCAGAATTATGGCTTCCGGGTTCAGAATGTTGGCAATATCAGTTAATTTTCCCCCAATATAACCTGCTACTTCAAGAAAAATATTACGAACAAAACGATCTCCATTGTTTGAAGCTTCAATTATATCTTCTATTTTCAGTTTAGATTTATCACCGTCACAAAGATCGACAATCTCACTGTAAACCCCGCTGGCAATACCCTCTCTGCATTTTTCAAGAACAAATGATTCGGTGGCCACAGTTTCCAGACAACCTCTGTTTCCGCAAGTACAGATAGCACCGTCGGTCATAACATTTGTATGGCCAATTTCACCAACAAAACCCTTTTTCCCAAAATATATTCTATCATTCAAAACCATACCCATACCAACTGTTTCTGAAAGCCAGATGCAGACAAAATTTTCTACTTTAATTCCTCTGCCGTAAAATTTTTCACCCAGAGCTCCGGCATCGATATCATTAATCAGGAAAAAAGGAAGATTAAACCTGGATTCAACCATCTCCTTAAGAGGTACTTCCTTCCAGTCACGGGCAAGAAGATATTCATGAGAAATACCCTTCTCCATATCCATATAATCACCCATCCCCAATCCGATACCAAAGATACGTTTAACTATCTCCGCAGCCTTTATTTTTAAATTTGTAATAATTGAAAATAAGCGCTCCAGAAGTTCTGATTTTGAAATCCCCTTGTTTGTGGGAATAAACAACTCATAAATTGTCATACCTGCGGGATTTACAAGGGCACCATGTATATTTGAAAGATTAAAAACAAGAGCAATATTAACACCTATTCCCGGATCAAATTCAAGAAAAATGGATCTGCGCCCGCCAGTAGATTTATTCAATCCACTCTCCCTGACAAGACCAAGTTCTATAAGCTTATTTATATATTTAACAATAGAAGAAGGACTAAGATTTAATTTGGAAGAAAGCTCTCCCCGGGTTACTTCCGATGAGTTCAATATACTGTTAAGGATATCTGCCATTCTCTCCTTCTGTATATTTCCATAATCATTCAGCATAAATACCTCCCATAAATATATTAGAATTTCCCGTAACATTAATCAATATTTACATAATTTCATACTATAATAACTATATTTCAAGAGACTTTATTGACTTTTTACTTTATCTAGGCTAATTTTGTACTTAATAGATGAATTTATATTTTTTATTTTGTAACAAGGAGAAAGGTGAAATGAAAGGAAATGTTATTATCGGTCAGTCCGGCGGGCCTACTTCTGTAATAAACTCATCCCTTGCAGGCGTCATTGAAGCATCACTGGCATCAGATAAGATTAATGAAATCTATGGTATGAATTATGGTATAGAAGGTTTCTTAAACGAAAAACTGATTGATCTTGGAAATCAAAAACAGGGAGTTTTAAAAGGCCTGCGCCATACGCCATCATCTGCTATGGGTTCATCCAGATACAAACTGACTGAGGAGGATCTTCCTCTTATCCTTGAAGTTCTTAAAAAATATGAAATAGGATATTTTTTCCTTATTGGCGGAAACGACACCATGGACACAATCCACAGGGTCGAGAAATACTGTAAAATTAATGGATATGAATTAAATGGTATAGGAATACCAAAAACTGTGGACAATGATCTTTTCGGTACTGATCACACCCCTGGATTTCCTTCAGCAGCCAGATACAATATGCTGAGTGTGGCACAGTCCGGAGTGCTGGCCAGAGACATGCAGAAAGTTGATAAGTTTGTCATTTATCAAACCATAGGAAGAGACGCAGGATGGCTGGCTGCCGCAACTGCTCTTGCAAAAGAAAAGGAGTCCGATGCCCCACATCTTATATACTGTCCCGAGCGTTCATTCAATAAAGAGCAATTTATAGAAGATGCGAAGAATTGTATCAACAAATATGGTTGGGTTTCTATTGTAGTCAGTGAAGGCCTTTTATATTCAAACGGGACACCGGTAAGTGCAGCACAGGAAAAAGATTCCTTTAATAATCGGGAATTCGGTGCCATGGGCGGTGCAAGTGTCGGACTTAATGTTCATAAAATACTAAAAGATGCAACAGGTTTTCGAGGCGAATTCCAGATAACAGAATCCTTAAACATGTGTGCCATTGACAGAGCTGTACCTATAGATCTTCAGGAGGCATACGACTGCGGCAGGGAAGCTGTACAGTTAGCTCTATCAGGGCAGAGCGGTTATATGGTTACCATTGAGAGAGTTTCTGACAAACCCTACCGAACAGTTTTCGGCAAAACAGAACTATCCAATGTAGCAATTCGTGCTAAGGCAATGCCAAAAGATTTTATTAATGACAGAGGTAATTTTGTAACAGATAAACTTATTAACTATATGCGGCCGCTAATAGGAGAAATACCATCCTATATCCAGCTTGATAAAACAATTGTGGAGAAAAAGTAATGGCAAACTCAAATAAAACAATACTTGCAATACATGCCCATCCTGATGATACAGAAATTTTCTGTGCAGGTACACTCGGCCTGCTTAAGCAGGAAGGTTTAAAAATAGTTATTGCTACTATGACGCCCGGTGGAATGGGTGGTGTTTCAAGGAGTGAAACTGAAACAGCAGAAATTCGTAAAAAAGAAGCTGCAAAAGCAGCAGATATCCTGGACGCAGAGTACTACTGTCTGGAACAGCGGGACGGTTATGTCTTTGACAATACTGAAGCCAGGGTAAGTGTAACTGCTCTGGTTCAAAAAGTTAAAGCAGATGTTGTGTTTACCCATCTACCCTTCGATTACCACCCCGACCATCGGGCCACCTGCGCTATTGTAGAGGCTGGAACAATACTGGCTACCCTTCCAAATGTTCCTACAGGGGAAACTCCAGTCGGTGCTACCCCGTTGCTCTATCACACCTCACCCTTTGGTTTCACCGATACACTTGGAAGAGAAATTCCTGAACCCTCGTTTTTTATCGATATCACTAAAACCTTTGAGAAAAAAATTGAAATGCTTTCTTTTCATCAATCCCAGAAAGAATTAATGAAGCTAATGTTCAAAATGGATGACTTTTTTGGTGATATGCGAAATTTTGATCAAAAACTTGGAAAAATGGTTGATGTTCCTTATGCAGAAGCTTATTGGCAGCATTTAGGCGGAGGCTTTCAGCAAGACCCCTTAATACAGAAAATTTTAAAAGACTACAGCCTGGTCGGGACTTCGTCCCTGCTCGGCTATGCAACCAAAGGAGAATAGAAAATGAATCTAAAAGAGACTAAGTATTCTAAATTTTCATTGTGCAAAGAGATGCTTGAAACATCTGAGGTTATTTCAAACTTTGATATCAGGGTTGTTTCAGATTTTGTGAAGGAATTATCACCTGATAAAAGCATATTCCTGACAGGAGAAGGAAGCAGTAGAATTCTACCTGCAAAACGCGCACTTTATAATCTTCAAAAACAGGGGACCAATCTTGCTGTTTTTACCGATGGAGGGGCTCAGGCAATGGAGTATAATTTAAAAAACTCAATTGTTTTCGGCGCTTCAAATTCCGGAAAAACAAAAGAGCTGATTCGTCTTTTTAATATCCTGAAAGCTCAGGGGAATAAAAATCTTTACGGTATAACAGCCAATAAAGAAACCCCTCTGGAAGAGCTGGCATCAAAGACACATGTCCTTACATGCGGAACAGAGAACGCTGTTGCAGCAACAAAAAGTGTTGTTGAACAAAGTCTTTTTTATGATGCTCTCTTTACAGCCTATAGCGCCAAGACTATAGAGAGTTTATCAGAGGCAGGTACTGCAGTTAAAGAAGCACTGGAAACAAAAATAGACAAATCTATTATTGAATCAATTACAAATGCAGGAACTATCTATTTTGCAGGAAGAAACGATGGTGTTACCGAAGAGTTAACCCTTAAAACTAATGAGATAACTCATAAAAAGTCCGACTTTCTCGAAGGCACCTATGGGGTGCATGGAATTGAAGAGGTGATGAATAAAAATGATGTTGTAATAATTATTAACCCCTTCGAAGATGAAGAAGAAAAGTTCAAAGAATGTTTAATTGATGATGTTGGTCTAAAAATAATTGCAATTTCATCCAGAGAAACAATTTTCCCAACAATTAAAATTCCGGAGATAGGATATTTCCAAAACTATGTCGAGCTTGCAGCCGGATGGAACATACTTGTTGAAACAGGAATTGCACTGGGTATTGATCTTGATAAGGCTGAGCGTGCAAGGAAGGTTGGTAATGAATTTTTAGGTTAAGTTAATAAGGGCGATTCATGAATCGCCCTACAGTTTTAATCTGTATATATTCTTTACAACATGTCCCGTAAAGGATCATCCTCTTTCTCACTTATCTCAAGTACAGACTTTGACTCCAGGGCATTCAAGGTTCCCACATCTTT
>CBDVAD010000227.1:0-6338 GCA_965371875.1 uncultured bacterium | reverse complement strand
CTGATTAATGCAGTAGCAGTTTTTTCCTTATCATCTTCAATCTTTATTCCGACAACGGCAATACGGCTATCATTGAGTTTATGCTGAATATCCGTCTTCTCTACTTCACGTTCGACTGGTTTCTCTTCAGGTTTTGTTTCAACAAACCCTTCTGCCTTTCCAGCTACTACTCTCAAATCATCCACCCAGTACTCATCATGACATTCAAAGCTGAGATATCCCCGGGATGGCAGTTTCCTGTCAAGATTCATGGTTTTGAGAAGCCTGCCGTCTACAGTAACCAACATCTCGTAATCTTCAATTACCACCTGAACATCATACCATCTCCCTGTTACAAAGCTGGCCGGCACCATTTCAAAATTTTCCTGTCCGGCTGCACTTGTCCATATATAAAACGCATCACTCGCGAAAGTGATCTTAACTCTGTCAGGGTGCATCCAAAGAAAATTAACATCGGCAAAAGCCCGCTCTTTACTATATGCTTCTCCGAACCTAATCCTGAAAGTGGTAATTGAGTTATTGCCATAAACCTCACCCAGATCAGCATGAGCAGCCTCACCATCCCTTATTCCCTTAAGGTGCAGCACACCTTTGCTTATCTCATTAATTTCTCCCGGCGGATCATGAATAAGTCCGCCGTCACCCCTGGAGAAGTCCGTTTCATACAGTACAGAGTCCCCGGATACCGAAACCCGTTGTTCTTCCATCCCAGACGGTTCTTTAACAATTCTCAGATCATCAATCCAGTATTCTTCATGACATTCGAAGCTCAGATTCCCTTCTGAGGGAAGTCTTTTATCTACTGCAACAATTCCTAACTCTACACCATCGATAGATACAGTTACCTTGTAATCTATAATTGATACAGAAAAATCATACCAGTTACCGGAGATGAGTGTTACATCCAGTTCACCAAGATACTTTCCCTCATGATTTAGAAACGAATGGATAACGATATTACCCTCCACGAAATGCAGCAGCAGCCTGTCTCCCTCCCTCTGTAAGAAATTAATATGAGCGAATACCGGGTCCCCGAATTTTATACGGAAAGTGGTAGTAGAGTTGTTACCGAAAGCCCTATTCAATCCAGCCCAGGCAACTTCACCAGCACCTTTCTTAAGGTGGAGTATTCCATCCTGGATTTCATTTGTCTCGCCACCACCATACCTAAAATCTCCGTCGTCCGTGGAAAAATCCGTTTCGTAGACTAATTCCATTTCTGTACTTTTTCCAGATTCTGTAGATGCACAAGCCGTAGTGAACGCTGTCATCACAACGACAAGTAAAGCAATACTAATGTAAGTGAAGGTTTTAAAGAATTTATTTTTTTTCATAGATACTTCTCCTCTTTAGATTAAAAGGAGCTGCAGCCGATGAGAGTATAAAGAGTCAGACCGCTGAAAAACAATTTTTATCTGTCTTCAGTATAATATCTGTTCTATAATCATGCAAGAAAAATCCGGGATGAGCCTGTTCCAATGTTGGTTCAAAATTATTTTATTCTAAATACGATTAGATTTTCAACCCAATTTTCTGTTTCAACAATTTAACACTGTCCCTGCTGACATGAACATTCCCGGAATCTCCGAAATTCAGGGAGTATCGACCCTGTCCCCATGGAACAACCTCACGAATTTGTCTCAGGTTAATAAATGCCTTCCGATGAGCACGAAAAAATATTGAAGGATCCAGTCTCCTCTCCAACTGGGAGAGAGGAGTATCTAAATTTATCTTTTCACCACCGGTGTACAGAAAGAGGAGACCGTCATCTATTCTGAAAAAATCTATATTCTCTGTCTCATAAATTTTATAAACATAACCTTTTTTTACTGTAATCCGGTCCAGATATTCATCTTTTGAATTATAAGTTGCAAGGAGTGAAGAAATTTTCCGATCCCAGTATGTATTATCATCAACATTACTCAATATTCGTTCCATAGCTTCATGAAATCGTTGTTTTGTGTAGGGTTTTAGAAGATAATCTACAGCGTTCACATCAAAAGCATGGATTGCATACTCATCGTAGGCACTGATAAATATAACTGCAGGATGGTAAGAACAACTTTTCAATACATGAAATCCATCAGCAATAGGCATCTGTATATCCAGGAATACCAACTGAGGTGTTTCTTTGTTAAGAAGGGCTATTCCGGTCTCACCATTTTCAGCCTCTCCCACTATTGATATTTCACTGTAATCACTTAGGAAGAACCGCACCCTGTCCCGGGAGGGTTTTTCGTCATCAATAATAACTGTACGGATCATAATTAACTCTATCCTCCGGTATTTCTATTATAACTTTAAGCCCCTGAGGAGAGTTCTGCAGGAACTGAAGTTGATTATTATACAGGCTCTTTAACCTGCGATTTACATTTCTTATTCCAGTGCCCTGTTTTTCAAGAAGCAGTTGATGGTTTATTACCTGTGACCCATTATCGCTTATACAAATAATGAGATTTTTTCCTTTCCGTGTGATAGAAATATCTATATTAATCTTTCCCATCCCGTCACTCCCGTATTTTACTGCATTTTCAACAACCGGCTGAATAAGCATTGGAGGTATATTGTTATGGGTAAGATTGTCATCAATAATATATTTCACTGTCAGGTTATCACCAAACCGCATCTTCTCAATATCCAGAAACTGCCTGATAATTTCAATTTCTTCTGATATCAGGACTGTCCTGCGTCTTGTAGAGGCCAGAGAATATCTGAAAAGTTCGGATAATTTTTCTATCATTTTAACAGCCCCATCTGATTTACTTTCTACAAGATGAGCTATTGCATTAAGAGTGTTAAATAGAAAATGGGGATTAATCTGAGCTCTCAAAGCCCTTAGTTCTGCTTCGACAGCGTGAGCTTTCAGTTTTTCCTTTTCCCTCTCAGCTCTGACTCTAATAGACTCATTCGTAATTACCAGCATTATTTTGTCACGCTGTCCTCTTACAATCGGCATCGATTTAGGAATTATTTTAACAGGAAGCATTTCTCCCTTTAGATCAATCAATTCAGTATACAAGGTTTCGGATATTTCTCCTTTAAAAATATTTTTAATAATTTTAGTATCTTTTATAAAATCATGAAGATTTCCAAAGCTTGCGATATCCTTCAGGCTGGCATCCATACTGAATAACTGCAGCAGGTTGTTGTTTGCCTCAATGAAGTTTCCATTGTAATCCACAACCAGAATACTCTCTTCCACTGCTTCAAACATATTACTTAAAGTAGTTATTTTTTCCAGAATTACCTTCGACATAATATTATAATTTAGTGCAAGTATATCCTTATCAGATTTAACTATAACTTCAGTACCATAGGCTCCATCTTTTATCCACTGACTGGTTTGTGCGAGTTCTTTTAAATAACTGTTTATATCTTTCAGAGCATTTCCTACAACACCCTGTTCTGATAGACCTATTATTGGAGAATCTAAATCCCCTACTGCAATTCGCCCCGCAAGCTTTGAAAGATATGTGTAATGCTCAATAAGATTATCCACAGACATTGTTAGAAGATGAAGTTCATTTGTGTGGGTATAACTCTCTATTTTAAGAGTTCTTCCCATAAAGGAAGAAAGTCTTAGACTTAAGTCGATAATGGGTTTGGATATTGATCCGGCAAAGCGAAGAGCAAAAATCATGTATAAAAAAAGAAATATAAGGAAAAAAATGATAGAAATTATCATTCGTATTTTATCTATCCGCTCTGTCACCAAATTTGTTTCATAGATTATAATATTGAAAAGATGGTTCAGTGTTTCGCTGTAAATGGGAAAAAACTCAATAGAATCTATGACCTGACCAATAACATATGCATCTTTCTTCATTTCATCATCAGCCTGGTAGAAGAGTTCCATCCATAGATGGTTAAGCCTCTGAAGCCCGGGGCGTTTTACAATGGGACTGATAACTCTCTGAAAATTCTGGTCCTCAATCAATCTGATTATGTTAAAAACGCTTTCTTTTGCAATCGACCATGTATTGTAAAGTGCAATTTTACGTTGCCCTGGATTGTAACCCAGGAATGGAATTTGAAATGGTTTACCGACAACCATTTTATTAAGGGAACTCTCCAGTCTGTCTGATGTTTCCCTGAATTTTATGAATGTATTTCCATCAGACCAATTAATCTGAAGTTCATTCATAGATATCAGTAAATCATTCCATATCTCTCTGGATTGATATAAATCAGCTGAATCATCGTCAATTCTCCTCTGTATTGCGCCGAAAAATAGAAGAATGGATGAATAAGCAATTACAATGAGTACAAGTATCATGTAGGAAAGAAGTATGCTCTTTCTAATATTCATGGTTAGAGCCTATCCTTTAACAGCTCCCGTTGTTAATCCTTTAATCATATATTTTTGGATAAAAACAGTCATTATTAGAGGTGGAATTGTTATGACAGATGCAGCTGCTGCAAGTCCCCCCCAATTAATCTCATCGTAGGAAATAAACTGAAACACCGCTACAGGTACTGTCATTGTACTGCTCCCGGACAGTATCAGCGAAAAGAGAAACTGATTCCATGAAAAAATAAAACTTAGAATAGCTGCTGTTAATATACCATTACGAACACTGGGAAGTAAAATTCGTATAAATGCCTGAAAAATGGTACACCCATCCACCCGGGCAGCTTCTTCAAGGGATGCAGGAATACCTTCAAAGAAATTAACCATAATCCATATTACAAATGGCAGAGTAATTATCAAATGGGTAGTAACCAGTGCTACATAGGTATCAATAAGATGTAAAGATCTAAACACAATGAACCATGGAATAAGATATGAAATAAACGGTACCATTCTTGCAATCAGCAGAACCAGACCAATTTTATGCATTCTGTACTTTGCGATAGCATATGAAGCAGGAAGACCAAAAAGGAGAGCAATCAGAACAGACAAAGATGCAACAATAGAACTGTTGAGCAGATATTTAGTAAAACTTCCCTGTCCAAACACATCTTTGAAGTTATTCAAAGTCGGTGAAAAGAATATCTTAGGTGGAATAGAAAGGTTGTCAGCCTGGGTCTTTAATCCTGTCATGAACATCCAGAGAAAGACAGAAACTGGTAAAATACAAAGCAGTACAACACTTAAGTAGAAAGCAAAAGTCTTAATTTTTTTTATCATCATTTATCTCCGGTTTTTCTAATGACAGCCAGCAGGATATTAATAACTAAAACAAGTGTAAAGAGAACAATAGCCAAAGTGGATGCTGCTCCCATACGAAAGTAAGAAAACCCAGTCTGAAAGATAAATAGATTGAGGTTTTCTGAAGCAACATCAGGTCCACCCTGGGTCATTACATAAATCATATCAAAGGTCTTTATTGCATCTATGGATCTTATCATTGCGGCTACAACAATTGCAGGACGCACCAATGGGAGTGTTATATGGTATATTACCTGAAATATATTTGCTCCATCTACCTTTGCACTTTCAAAAGGATCTGTAGGCAGTGATTCCAGGCTTGCGAGTACAATAAGTAAAATAAGGGGAGTCCATTGCCAGGTATCAGTGATAATCAAAGCAGGAATTACTATTTTGGGTGATGCCAGCCAGAGGAGTGGTTCCAGCCCCAGATTCTGCATAATAATATTTATTATTCCCAGATCGTAATTGAACATCATTCCCCAAATAAGAGATACAGCTACCGGTGTTGCAGCTATAGGAAAGAGAAAAATAAGTTTAACAATGCTCTTTCCCCTGAATTCCCTGTTAAGAAAAAGTGCGAGCATGGTTCCAAGAACCACCTCCACTGTTAAAGCACCCAGGCTGAAGAGGAATGTAACTTTTAGAGAATTCCAGAATCTGGGATTATCTAAAAGGTTTACATAGTTTTTCAATCCTATCCACTCAGGCCCCTTTCCACTTGCAACAAACCAGGAATTCATACTCATAAACAGATTATAAATAATAGGAAAGAGAACTATAATCCCGATCAGAATTAAAGCCGGTAGTGTAAATCCGTATTTTGTTTTGCGATCCATATATGCCTCAAATAAGTATTAATTATTTTGTATAGTATTATATCGAATATGATGAAAAGCCGCCATCTACCGGCACAACTGTTCCGGTTACAAATTGCGAGGCATCCGAGAGCAGCCATATCAATGTACCTATTAGTTCCTCAGGTTCACCATATCTTCCCATGGGGGTACCGGCGATAATTGATTTTCCTCTCTCATTCATTTCACCGGTTTTTGCATCAAACTGCAGAAATCTCGATTGCTCAGTCATTATAAAACCAGGAGCGATTGTATTTACCCTTACGCCGGTATGGGAAAGGTGAACTGCAAGCCATCGGGTGAAGTTTATTACAGCTGCCTTTGCAGCG
>CBDVAD010000226.1:0-6357 GCA_965371875.1 uncultured bacterium | reverse complement strand
CTACCAGGATAGAAGGGATTGGTCTAAAACGAATTGAATTAGATGTGGAAGCGAGGCATACTGCAGCTTATCAGAGATCAACGGGTGATTCTGAGCTATTGGATTCCGGGGGTGTAATCCACTACAGAAAATCATCTGAAAAGCATCTAATGACTCCTGAGGCCGTAGTTGCTATTCAAAAGGCTGTTCGCCAAAACTCAAAGGAGATGTACAAGGTATTTTCAGATGAAATAAACAGTAAATCAAAAAACCTTAGTACTCTCAGGGGACTGCTCAAATTTAAGAAGAGAGAAGCAGTTCCACTTGAAGAAGTAGAGAGTATAGGGGAAATAGTTAAAAGATTTGTATCTTCTGCAATGTCTATGGGCTCTATAAGTAAAGAAGCCCATGAAACCATTGCAATTGCAATGAACAGGCTTGGTGCCATGAGTAATTCCGGAGAGGGTGGTGAAGACGAAGCCCGGTTTATACCAAAGGATAATGGAGATTCAGCTTCCAGTTATGTAAAACAGATTGCTTCCGGTCGTTTTGGTGTTACAATAAATTATCTCACTCATGGAAAGGAACTGCAGATAAAAATGGCCCAGGGTGCAAAGCCCGGAGAGGGTGGGCAGCTTCCGGGACATAAGGTAAATGATGAGATAGCGTCCATTCGACATTCGACACCAGGGGTAACTCTTATCTCGCCACCTCCTCATCATGATATCTATTCGATAGAAGACCTGGCCCAGCTTATTTTTGATCTTCACAATGCAAATCCGGAAGCCAGGGTTTCTGTTAAACTTGTATCTGAAGTTGGGGTTGGAACTATAGCTGCCGGTGTTGCAAAGGGTAAGGCAGACATGGTCCTTATAAGTGGACATGACGGAGGTACAGGGGCTTCTCCTCTGTCATCGATAAAACATGCTGGCATTCCATGGGAAATTGGGCTTGCAGAGACTCAGCAGACTTTGGTTCTAAATAATCTTAGAGATCGAATAAGAATACAGACTGATGGACAGCTTAGAACCGGCAGAGATATAGTAATTGCTGCTCTTCTTGGAGCAGAGGAGTTTGGGTTTGCAACAATCAGTCTAATAACTATGGGTTGTGTTCTTATGCGTAAGTGTCATAAAAATACCTGTCCTGTCGGGGTTGCTACCCAGGACCCTGAACTGAGAAAGAGGTTTGCAGGGAAACCTGAACATCTTATCAATTACATGACTTTTCTTGCAGAGGATGTCCGTGAAATAATGGCTTCCCTTGGCATTAGGATGTTCGATGATATGGTTGGACAGGTAGATCTCCTTGAGACAGATGATGCCTTGAAATACTGGAAAGAGAGAGACCTCGATTTTTCAAAAATTTTAGCAAAGCCCGAAGTTCCTGAAGGTGCAGCTTACTGCTGCAAAAAAAATAGTATAAATAAAGTTGAAGAAGCACTCGATCTGGAGGTAGTAGCCAAAGTAAAAAAATCTCTCGAATCCGGGGAGACTTCAGAACTAAATCTTGAAATCAGGAATAGAGACAGAACTTTTGGAACAATCCTGAGTAGTGAAGTTGCTAAACGATACGGAGCTGGTGGATTACCGGAAGATACGATAAAGTTAAATCTTAATGGAGAAGCCGGACAAAGTTTAGGTGCCTTTCTTGCATCTGGTATCACAATCAATCTTAAAGGAAGTGCCAATGATTATGTAGGGAAAGGATTATCCGGGGGTAAGATTATTATCTCAACTCCTGATGGTTTGGATTATAGATCAGAGAAGAATATTATAACAGGAAATGTAAATCTTTTTGGAGCTACAGGAGGAAAGTTTTTTGTTAATGGTATGGCTGGTGAACGATTTGCTGTGAGGAATTCCGGAGCTGTTACTGTAGTTGAAGGAGTTGGAGATCATGGTTGTGAATATATGACTGGTGGTGTTGTTGTAATACTTGGTCCCACAGGTCTAAACTTTGCAGCTGGTATGAGCGGTGGTATAGCATATGTACTGGATGAGGATCAGCTTTTTGATACCAGGTGTAATCTGGATATGGTGGATATTGAACCTATTGTATCGGAAGAAGACAAAAATCAGTTGAAGAGTCTTATTGAAGAACATATTAAGTATACAGAGAGTGAGCATGCAGCATGGATAATCAGACACTGGCAGGAGATGCTTCCGGCATTTATAAAGGTCATGCCTGTTGATTATAAGAGGGCTCTTAAGAAACGGGAAGAAGATAAGTCCTTATTACAGGCACAGGGAGTTTAAGATGGGAAAAGAAACTGGTTTTATCGATTACCCTAGGGCAAAAGTAAAATACGAAAGCATTAAAAAGCGAATTACTCATTATAATGAATTTACAACTGTACTGTCTGAGGAAGAATTAAAAAAACAGGGCGCAAGATGTATGGATTGTGGAATTCCTTTTTGCCATTCTCTTGGATGTCCTCTTGGAAATCTTATTCCTGAATGGAATGATCTGGTCTATAAAGGCCGATGGAAAGAAGCCTGGGAGAGGCTCGAGCTTACAAGCAGCTTTCCGGAAATTACAGGCAGAATCTGTCCTGCTCCCTGCGAAACTTCCTGTACTCTTTCAATAAATACTTCTCCTGTAACAATAAAGCAGATTGAACTCCAGATTATGGAGAGGGCATTTAGAGAAGGGTGGGTTAAACCTGAACCTCCTGTATTGGAGAGCGGTAAAAGCGTTGCTATTATAGGCTCAGGCCCTGCAGGCCTTACTGCAGCGAAAAAACTACGGAAAGCAGGTCATAAAGTAACGGTTTTTGAAAAAGCCCCTAAGGCAGGGGGATTGATGCGCTATGGCATTCCAGGATTTAAACTGGAAAAGAGTATTCTTGACCGTCGAATAGAGATAATGGAACAGGAGGGGATAATTTTTGAAAATGATGTGACTATAGGAGAGGATATTTCAGTCCGTTATCTTAAAAAATCATTTGATGCCATTCTCTTAACAATGGGTGCAGGAACGCCCAGGGATCTCCCTGCAGGTGGAAGAGGCCTGGATGGTGTTTATTTTGCACTCGATTTTTTATCCGGGTCAAATAAGTTTAATGAAGGTACTCTATCATTTTCTGAAATTATTTCGGCAAAAGATAGAAACGTACTGGTTATAGGGGGTGGGGATACAGGTTCTGATTGTGTTGGAACCTCCGTTCGTCAGGGAGCAAAGAGTGTACTCCAGTACGAAATTATGCCCAAACCGAGAGACTGGAAAAACGACTGGAATCCTGAATGGCCGGATTGGCCAATGATATTAAGAACTTCAAGTTCTCATGAGGAGGGATGTGAAAGAGATTGGGGAATATCAACCAGGTATTTTTCTTCCAGAGATGGAATCCATTTAAATGAGGCTCACTTTATAAGGGTTGAATGGATCTTTGATGAAAAGAAAAAATTATGGCAAATGAGAGAAATCCCCGGTACTGAGTTTTCCAAAAAGATTGATCTGGTATTTATAGCTATGGGTTTTATTCATGTTGAACATGACCAACTCATAAAAACCATTGGTGTGGAACTGGATAAAAGAGGGAATATAAAAACAGACAGTAGTTACAGGACCAGTGTTGATGGTGTTTTTGCTGCAGGGGATGCTGCTGCAGGTGCATCACTCGTTGTCAGGGCATTTGCCCATGGTCGGGATGCAGCGATATCTATCTCTGATTATTTATCCTTGTAATAGGGGAGGAAAGAATGAGTATAGACATTATCTGTGCTTGTTCTTTTCTTTTAAGTATTTTTAGATTTTTTATCCTTTTTTTCTTTCCGCTTCTCTTTTATTGATTTAGCTGGAGTTTTTTTTGTTTCTTATTTAGTGTTTCTCTCTTTACTCATGGTTTTACCTCTTAATTCAGGATGTCCCTAAACTTAATCCCGCTGAATCGAGGCTTAATTTTAAGACTCAAGCACTGATATATTGTAGTACACAGTATACCTAAGTGCATAATTAGTGAACTACGGGGTTACCGGACAGCCTCAATTACTATAATAACATTTTTTAGTAATGTTGTGTGGAAATTTCATATCCAGTATCGGTTTTATCAATTCTATATGAAATCCAAATATATTTTGAATCTTTAATAAAATACCTGTACATCTCTTATTCCTTCTATTTCCAAAAACCTTCATGTACCTTTTCTGCCTCTTCTTCCAGTATTGGCCCGATATTTCCATGTTCATCGACTAGTATAGCACCGAATGGATGATTTCCATTTTCTCTTACCTTTTTTGCTACTTCTATTGAATTTCTAATAAAATTTATGTCGTTTTCATTCATCTTTTACTCCTTTATAAACTAAAAATAGTTGAATATTTGGTACTCCATGATTAAAAAAAATTCCATAATATGGAGAAAGGAAAGCAGTAAACTATTTCTTAACAGTACAAATGGAACAACTCCATGAAGCCCCAATACACTCTGGTTTCCTGCTCAGCTGCAATTCTACTTATTTCATTTATCTGTATATTTTGCTATCGACTGACGAACCTTTACCTGCAATATTCCTGCAATTATGATACCACCAATTCCCTGTTCGACAACTTATATAAAGTATTTTTTGGAATAAAAGCAGCCTCATAGAGACTCGGATGATTAGTATTGGTAATTATTTCAAATGCCTCGGAGAATGACAACACTATTGCCAACAAATGATTTTCATGAAAATCAGACTGGATATTCTTACCAATATATATCCCACCGGATTCTGAATAATCTATCCTGTATTTTGTCTGCTCCATATATAAGTCTCCAATTTTGTGAGGTCTGCATATATAAATTAGTAACCATATTAACCGATCCAGTTAATAATATTATTATTGCCATACAACCACGAACAGTATAATAGAAAAGTGAATAATTATGGGGACAGGATCAGAAGTATTTGACAACTTTAATGTATTTCTTTCTCCATAGTAATAGAGTTCCAGGATTCATAAATTTGTTGATAATATGTAACCTCTCTTTTTACTTCAATAAATCCCAACTTTTCATAGCAACTTATCGCAGGTTTATTGAAATCAAAAACTCTTAGGTATAGCTTATTGAAATTTAATTCATTCTTACAATGGTGTATAAGTTGATAGATCATTTTAAAACAATATCCCTGCTTTAGATGATTTTTATTAATCAAAACTCTTCCAATTGAAGCAGATTGAGATTTCCAATTTATTTTTGTTAGCTGGCAATATCCTAAAATTAAACTTTCTGGGTTTTTAACAAATTTAAACAACAGGTGATTACTATTCTTAATGTCTTTTTCTATCTGATCAGATGTTAAAGGAAAAGTGTATCCTGAACCTGCCATCTGAAGCAGAAATTTGGGATCTGTCTCTCTCAGCTCATTTAAATAATCTGGAATATCTTCCTTTTTAAATTCTTTTAACTCTTCCACTATTACCTCTTGTCAATTATTTCCTGTAATGTTCTGCAAATAGCTGAAGTTCCCTGGTTTTGAAGTACTTTATTCGAAAGACTGGAAAACAAACCTGCAAGAAGAATATATCTGGCAATTTGTGTGTAGCGAAGCGGAACCAGGTATTTGCTGTTATGCGTAATAAGATCAAAAACACTGTGATAGATGTTCCGTAATGAATGCCCCAAAATAGGCAAGCTTTCCGTCATGAGTAACGCTCGTAGCAGATCAACGTTTCTATAGGTTTTTTTGATCTCGAATCAGGCCACTCTGCAGGGTAACCGATTGACATAAGGAAAAATACACTTACCTTGTTCGGAATCGAGAGAATTTGCTTCACTTTAACCTCGTCGAATGCTCCTATCCAGCACGTGCCCAGTCCTTCCTCAAAAGCGGCCAAGGTAATGTGATCCAGAGCAATTGCCAAATCACAAGATGCAGTTGAATGGTAATATTTACTCTTATCGCCCGCTACGAGGTGAAAACCAGCCTTTTTTGCGCAGACAACGGTCTCCTTGCCGGTGTGGTAGGTAATAATGGCCTCATCCTCAAAGCAACAACCGACCAAGAGTATCGGAGCGTTCCCAAACGGTTTCGCCACCCATTTTTGAATCATCATCTTGCTTCCGCTCTCGGTAGCCCACCTAATTCTACAGGCCTCTGAAAGCGATTGCTTTGTGCTTTTCCTACTAACAACAACGATCTTCCAAGGTTGATAGTTGTGAGCAGAAGGTGCAAATCGTGAAGCGTTAAACACTTTACCCAACACTCGATCCGGAACGATCTGCTCCCTGTAATCCCTTACTGACCGCCGGCTTGCGATAGCATCGTACACGTCCATGTCGTTACTCCTTTTAATCCAATTTGCTAATCTCAATAGATAAAAAAAATAGCACAGTTTATTTCCTATAACGATACTATGATAAACCCAGATACAGTTGATGGTATAATCAAGT
>CBDVAD010000225.1:0-6416 GCA_965371875.1 uncultured bacterium | reverse complement strand
CCTGCAAAGAATATCTGGGAGTAGATTTAGAACATTTAGGGGTGATATACTTTGATCATCTCCAGGAGATTGCCTTAAATTCCAGATTACCTATTATTGTATATAAACCCAATTCTGTACTCAGTCAGGCAATCTACAGAATCGCTGATAAAATTATTGAAAAAGGGGAAGAATTGAATGCCCCTCTGGATATATCTGCTTTGGACGATAGCTATCAGACAGCAACAATGGAAGCAGAAATTGATTACAGCAGCAAGGCAGAAGCCATGGAAAATTTACTTCACAGCGGAACCCTGACAGAAGGGGATCTTATAGAAACAATTAGATCCCAACAGTATGAAATAAATGCTCTGAAAAAGGAAAATTACTTCCTGAAAGCCCAATTTATAAAGGCAGCCGGCAGTGAATTAGAGGTAGAGGTGCTTTGATTTGAAAGGTAACTTACGACTGGAGTTTAATAAAAACAAGACAACTTCCGAACTCGTATTCTCTCCGGATAAAGATGGAGAGGAATGGACAGAAAAACGAATTAAAGCATTCCTTGAAGGCGAAGGAATCAGAGAAGGAATTTTATCTGATAAAATAAAAGAAGTAGAAGAAGCAATAAAAAAAACAGAAAGTGAAATAAGGATGCTTATAGCTGAATCAGAAGCTCCTGTTCCAAAATCAGAGGGTATGTATCAATGGGGAATTTCTGAAATTCCTGCAGATCTAAGTACAGATGCGGAGAGAGTCTTCAAAGTTGCATTTGATCCTGAAATTACAATAGACCGAATAAAAAATATCAAGGTTCAAAAAAAAGTAACACAGAAATCCAAACTACCTTTCAGAAAAGCCAAAGAAGGAGTAGTAACTACAATAGAGAAAAAGATTATCAAAGAATCAGTAGAAGTGAACCCCGAAGTTATCATGACTGGATGGGCTGATTCAAGTGATATTCTTGCTGTCAGAGGAGAAGCAGAGGAAGGAAAACCCGGCATTTCGGTTCTTGGAGAAGAGCTTCAGGCTCAAACTCTTGAGTTCTTTACGGGAAAAGGGATAAAGATAAGAGACAATGAACTAATTGCAGAGTATTCAGGGTTTATCAGAAAAGGTGAAAACTGGATAGAAATAATACGTTTTCAACATAATTTCTGGATAGTTTCACTCTCTAAAGACAAATCAACTGCCCTGTTGAAGATATGTCCCGAAGCAAAGAAGGCTGCAATTCCTTCTTCTGAAAGTATAATTGCAAAGGCAGTATCCCTTGGCATCCCCCGTGAAAATATTATTAATGAATCTGTTATTTCCAGAATAATAAATGAAACTGTAAGTTCCGGGTCTTTGCTTGAAAACTTCTCTTTAACTGGAGATAAGGATTCCTCCTATTCTGTTACAGCATCAGATGATGGGCTGAAAGGCTTTCTGAACATGGCAAAGGGCACTGGAAACGGGAAAGCTCTTAAACTGAATGAAGTAGGTGAAGCAATTAAAAAAAGCGGATTCCCAGGACTTGATTTTCCAAAGATAAAGGAAGACATTCTTGCTTTTTATAAGAGTTCCAGTTTAGAGATGGAAAATTACATACTTGTCGAGGGAAAAGCACCGGAAGAAGGTGAAGAAGTAACCTTTAGTATCGAATGCGTAATGATGAAGACAAAAGAGTTAACTGATCATAAAGAAAAAATAAAAAAAGATTACGAAAAGAGAAAACCACACGGAATTGAATCTCTGAATAATTATCCCCTTGAAAAATGCAAGAGTATAGGGATTATAGAGAAGGATGGAACAGCAGTAATGTTCAGCCCTTCAAAACCCGGTTCTGCAGGTAAAGATATCTTCGGGAAAGTTCTTTCCCGACTTTCAGGTGCAACTCCCAATTTGACTATACTGGAAAATCTTTTCAGAAAGAATGATCTTCTAATTTCTGAAATCAATGGTTTTCTTGATGTTTTTGAAGAGGAAGAAGGTACTGTAGTCAGAGTAAGGCCGTCAGAAAGTGAAATAATAGCAATTGAAATTTCAGAAGATAAGATGGACGCATACCTCTCAATTTCTGAAAACAGCGGCACTCCCATAACTGAAGATGAAGTAAAGGAGAAGCTTGTTAAAGCTGAAGTAATTAAGGGGCTTAAAGAAGATATCCTCCAAAAGGCAGTAGAAACCAGTAATGGTGGAGAAATTGTAGAAAGAGTTATTATCGCATCCGGAGAGGCACCTGTCGAACCCGGAACTAGCAGGCTTAATATGGATATTAAGGTTGCAAATGATAATGCAGTTACAATTCGGGCAAACGGCAGCGCCGACTTTAAAAACCAGGATCGAATTACATCCATTTCCAAAGGTGATCTTATTGGAACAATCCTCTCACCAAAAACAGAGGCAAGAGATGGATGGGATGTTTACGGGGCTGCAATAAAGGCACAGGAAGCTCCACCATTAAAAACTGAAATAGGTAATGGTATAAAAAAAGAAGCACTGGACAATGGAGACATTTCACTAATTGCTGAAGTGTCAGGAGAACTTATTCAGGATAAAGATAAACTCTTTGTTAATGCTTTTCATATGGTCAAGGGTGATGTTGATTTAAAGGAAGGCAATATTAAATTTCCCGGATCAGTAAAAATAGGCGGTTCAGTAACTCAGGGTTTTTTTGTAATGTCCGGAGGTGAAGTACAGATTGCCGGTGGCGTCGAAGCATCTTTGGTTTCTGCAGCTGAATCGATAATCATCGGACAGGGGGTTGTTGGAGGCGGTAAGGCCATCCTCAGATCAAAACAGGATATTGAACTGTCATTTGCAGAACAGGCAACCCTGCTTGCTGTAGGTAATATAAAAGCAAAAAATTCCTGTCTTCGATGTAAAATTAAATGTAATGGTAAAGTCCTGCTGGTTGGAGATAAAGGTAATCTCGTTGGAGGGAATACCAAGACAACCGGAGGTATAGATGTTGGAAATCTGGGCAATGATAAAGGTATCAAGACAGAAGTTTCTTTTGGCCAAAACTATCTTATACAGGACAGAATTGAGCTGGAAGAAAAGGAAGTAGAAAAAATTAAGACTCAATTAACAAAACTTGACCTGATTATGCATCAGCTTGAGAAAGAAGGGAATCAGACACAGCTGAAAAATACAAGACTCCAGAAAGTTAAGCTCATGAAAATTATGGAAAAACGGAGCATCCGCTTATTTACCCTCCGGGAAAGATTTGAAGAGCATTTCCCTTCAGAAATAAAAGTAAGAGGAACTATATATCCAGGAGTTATTCTGGAGAGTCATGGCAGATATCATGAAATTACTTCCGAAAAAAAGAATCTCATCATAACTTTCAATCTTCAGACTGGAAAAATTGAAGAAACAGCTATTAAAAAGGAAAAATAAATGATTGCATTTCTTAACTATCCGGACTGGATAAAGCCCGCTATTATTCCGGGACTTCCTTTTCACTGGTATGGGCTGATGTACCTTTTCGCATTCGGAACAACCTATATTTTGTTCAAGTATCAGGTAAAAAAAGATAATCTTAAAATAAGCGAAGATGATATTATCAATATATTTTTCTGGACTATACTGGGGTTAATAATAGGTGCCAGAATATTTTCTACCCTCGTCTACGATACAAGCGGTTTGTACTGGAAAAAACCCTGGCTTATTTTTTGGCCCTTCAACTCGTCTATGCAGATGGTAGGTCTCCAGGGAATGAGTTATCATGGCGGTCTTATTGGAGCAATTCTGGGATTGTTGATATATGTCAGAGTTAAAAAACTTTCTTTTTTTAAGATTGCAGACCTGGCTGTAGCAGGAATTCCACTTGGCTACACTTTTGGAAGACTTGGTAATTTTATTAACGGAGAATTGTGGGGAAGAACTACAGCCGTTAGCTGGGGTATGATTTTCCCCCATGCACCATCACTGCCGACAAACCTGGAGTGGGTAAGAAATCTGGCAGATAAAACAGGGATATCACATCTGGGTGTGAGTGCAGTAAATCTTCCAAGACATCCATCTCAATTATACGAAGCCTTTTTCGAAGGAATCTTTCTGTGGGCTGTCATCTGGTTTATTTTCAGGAAAAGAAAAAGTTTTGATGGTATGCTCCTTGGAATTTACCTGATCGGATATGGAATAGTTAGATTTTTCATTGAATACTACAGGGAGCCGGATGGAGATCTTGGATTCATTATTTTTCAGTTTTCCATGGGTCAGATTTTATGCTTTCTGATGATGATACTGGGAATTATTATTCTATACTATGCAAAAAAGTATTATACTCATTCTAAAGAAGAATCATCTAACAATAAAAATCCGAAACTTTCCGGTCGTAAACTACAGAGACGTATAAAACGGGGTTAGATTAGATCCCTATAGGGGAATCCCCTATAAAAAGTCTCAAAATCACCTGATTGGCAACTCCATTCCAATACTGCAAACTCATAACAGTTAGTTAATACGGAAAGGGGTTAAAAGATGAGAAATAATAGTAGTGGCAATATGCATATGCTGAGCAAGTCTTTAAAAGCAGACTATAAAGAAACCAGTATAGATATTGACCCCCTTGCACTCTACCTAAAGCAGATTGCAATTTATCCTTTGCTGTCCCGTGATGAAGAATCTGAATTAGGTAAAAATATCCAAACAATAAAAGGGGAAATTTCAACCCTTGAGAAGAATTACGAGTATAATAAGATTAAACATGAGAAATATCTTCCGGAACTGAAAAAACTAAAGGATAATTTTATTAAGTATCGTGAAAAAATGATAACTTCAAATTTAAGGCTTGTAGTTTCAATTGCAAAAAAATTCCAATATAGAGGATTAAATCTTCTGGATCTGATAGACGAAGGGAATATAGGTCTTATTGAAGCAGTCGAAAGGTTTGATTATACAAGAAATTGCCGATTTTCAACCTATGGATCCTGGTGGATTCAACAGGCAGTCCTAAAAGCTATAGCGGATAAAGGGAGGACAATAAGAATTCCTGTACATGTTCTTAGTTCAGTTCAAAAATGTCATTCTGTTATCAAATATTTGACAGGACAATACAATAGAGACCCGGAAATATATGAAATCGCTGAATATATGAACATAAGTACAGATAAGGTGGAAATTTATTTATCATATGGAAATGAGATTACTTCTCTTGATACCTCTATTGATGATGATAATACAACTTCTCTTGCAGATCTTGTGAATGATAATCAGTATACACAACCTTTTGAGAATGCCTTTAGTATTACATTAAAGGATATTCTGGATTCTTCACTTAGTGAACTCTCCCCAAGAGAAAAATCAATAATTAAATTACGATACGGCCTGTCAGGAGAATGCCCTCAAACACTGGAAGAAATTGGAAACGTCATGGGAATTACAAGGGAAAGAGTAAGACAAATACAGAATAAATGTATAAACAACCTCAGGTCATTTAAAGAGATTAGAGAATTGGAAGCGACTATGGTCTAAGAGGTATCCAGTGATAAAAAAAATACTACTGATCGAAGATTCTGAAGCAATATCAAAAAGCATCACTATTAACCTGCAGGAAAATGGGTACAAGGTATACTCCTCTGGGACAATAACTGAAGGATTAAGAATACTTTCCGAGAATAAAATTGAATTGATAATTGCAGATATAAATCTGAAAAATAGTAAAATCATCGATTTTACCAGTAACATCGCAGATGACAGCAAATATAATCTTATACCGTTGCTTATGCTGAGCAACGAAGAGGGAAAGGTCTCTAATAAAAGTATCTCAGGAATTGAAGAATGGATTATTAAACCGTTTTCAACTGATAAACTTCTTAAAACTGTAAGGAGGTTTTCAATATAAGCGCATAGTTTATTGGGGTATTCAATTCCCGGTCAATATTTTATTACCTTATTAATAAAATATACTCCCGCAGGAAGCTCGGGGAATAAAATTTTTAAGGTTCTTTCCCCTGCCCGGAGTTTTTTCCCGTTAAACATTTTATTTAATATATGCTGATACTCAAAAGGAGGGTATCCAAGAAGCTCTCTTTTCCCATAACGCTGTTTTATACTTTTTCTCATATTCTTAAGAATCGTGATATTGTGTTTTTTATCTTTACCACCCGAAACACTTACAATCCCATTGTATCTTTTCTCAATCAGTTCAAGCAGATCAGGTATACTGTATTCAATATTTTGATCTATCTCCAAAATAAGGGCAGCACATTCCATAAAAGAGGCAGCAATATTACGATGCTGCCTCATATACCTGGGTAGTAATTTGCGCAATCCCGGATCATTACCAAGAATATCCTTAAGCATATTTTCAAGCTTGGTATCCAGTTCATAGAAATATTTAATTCCAACAATCATACCAAAGGTCTTCATTGTATCCAGATAACCCAGATTCAAAAGTTTTTTAAGAATATATTAATAAATGAAATCACCGAAGAAATGAGACTCCGCGG
>CBDVAD010000224.1:0-6435 GCA_965371875.1 uncultured bacterium | reverse complement strand
CAAACACGCTGATCTTTGTAAAGCAATGGCAAACCCAAATCGCATTGCGATCGTAGAATTATTGTCTGAAGGAGAAAGGAGCGTTGGGGATATTGCAGAGTATGTTGGGTTATCTGTAAGTACAACAAGTCAACATTTAAAACCTCTTAGAGACAATAATGTAGTTGTAACCCGAAAGGAGGGACAGACAGTGTTCTATGCCCTCAAGCATCCAAGGCTCTTTGATGCTTGTCTCATTATTCGCGGGGTACTTCTGGAGGATATGAAAGACAGTGGAAAGGTTGCCACCAGGGTGGATGTTTCCACTAAAGTATAATTTTTCACTTTGAGTTTTATATATTTTAGTAATTTTCAGAATAATAGTTTTCTAGTAGAAAACTATATAAAAATACAAAATTAAATAGTTACAGGAGAAAAAAAATGACAGTAGAAGAATTGAAAGGATTGGAAATTGGAAAACTTGTTGATGCAAGAGGAACAGCATGTCCCGGACCAATGCTGGATGCTAAACGTGCAATCGGTGAATGTCCCATAGGTGGTGTTATGGAAATACAGTCTTCAGATTCCGGTACAACAATAGATATTCAACGTTGGTGCAAAAAATTGGGTCATGATTTTTTAGGTGATGTAGAACGAGATGGATTCTGGAGCGTCTATCTACGTAGGAGTAAATAAGTGAGCTTTGCAAAGAAAGGGGAACCCGAAAAGAAAATTCTTGTCTTTTCAAGTACAGGCGTTTCCGATCTCGGAATTGATATGGCTGGCGCATCGCACATGCATTATTCAACTGCTGTCCAGGTTATACCCCTTCCATGTACAAGTGGAATTAAGCCATCCTGGATTGTGCATGCAATCGAAAAAGGCTTCGATGGAGTTTTCATTGCAGCCTGTGGTACTGATTGCGCTTTTCTATCCGATTGTACTCCACGAACAAGTACAATAGTTGAGCAGGCTCAGGAACTGTTAAAAGAACGAAATATAAGTCCTAAAAAGCTGAAAATGGCTGGAGTTTGCTCTGTTTGCGCGGAAAGTTTCGTATCACATATGAATAAATTTCAGGAGGAATTGAAAAAATTATGACTCCAAAGAGTGATAACAACAAACCTGACTACGATGTAATGGTGGTTGGAGCCGGTGTAGCTGGTATGGAATCAGCAGCTGTATTGGGTGATATGGGTTACAATGTACTTCTGGTGGAGAAAGAGGCAAGTATAGGTGGAAAGTCCATTCTGCTTAGTAAAGTTTTTCCTACCCTTGATTGTGCAAGCTGTATTGTAACACCAAAAATGGCTGCTGCTGCTCATCATCCCAATATTACAGTACAGGTATACAGTGAAGTTGATGGTATTGTCAGGAATGATGATGGTACCTTTGATGTGGATTTGCACAGGAAAACTGCCTATGTTGATTTTGATGCCTGTACAGGATGCAGCAAGTGTGAGGAAGTATGTACAGTTTCTCTGGTCGATGAGTTTAATTATGGAATGATTGGCCGCCGGGTTGCGCATATTCCTTTTCCCCAGGCAGTACCCAAAAAAGCAGTAATAGATCGTCGTGGTCAGGCACCATGTACAGACACCTGCCCTGCAGGTGTAAAACCAAGCGGATTTGTTTCTCTGGTACGTGCAGGACGACATGAAGAGGCATTCAAAATGCACCTGGAAGATGCACCACTGGTTGGAAGTCTTGCCCGTGCCTGCTATGCACCATGTGAAAGCGAATGTACAAGGTCTGATAAAGAAGGTACTGTACATATCCGTGCCATAAAACGCTTTATGGCAGATCGATACTATGATGAGCATCCGGAACCGGAATACGGTCCTCCGGAAGAACTACTCGACTCAAAGATAGCAATTGTAGGGTCAGGTCCCGGAGGCTTGAGTGCTGCATTTCATCTGGCAAAAGCAGGTCATAGAGTAACAATTTTTGAGTCAGAGAATTATGCAGGTGGAATGCTCCGTTATGGAATGCCTGCCTATCGAATGCCGAATGATGTACTGGACAGAGATATTAAGAATATTACAGCTCTTGGAGTAGAAATAAAAACCGGGATCAAAGTTGAGAGTATAGCTAAACTTAAAGATGATGGATTCGATGCCATTTTTGTTGCTGTAGGAAATCAGAAACCTAAAATAATTCCAATCGAAGGAAAAGACCTTACAGGAATGGACTTCCGGAATTGTATGCAATTTCTTAGAGAAGTTAATGTTGACGAAGAAGTTCCTGATCTGAAAGACAAGAGTGTTGTTGTCTTAGGCGGTGGAAATGTATGTCTGGATGTTGCCAGAGCAGCTGTAAGACTGCAACCGGAAAGTGTTACTGTTGTTTGTGTTGAACCTCAGCATAAAATGCCCGCCCATGACTTCGAAGTTGAAGAAGCCATAGAGGAAGGTGTAAGAATAATGTGTGGCGGTTCAACAAAACGGTTATACAGAGATGAAAACGGAAAATCATATCTTGAGACTCTTGATGTTGAAGATCTAAAATTGACAGATGAAGGAGCTCTGATAAGCTTTGAGCTTGCCGAGGGATCTGAGAAGAGTATACCTGCGGATGTAGTAATTCTAGCCATTGGTCTTGCACCAAGTACTGATCCTTTTGAAGGACAGCTGGACTTGTCAAAGGCAAGAACAATTGTTGCTGATCCACAAACATTACAAACTTCTGATCCTGTGGTTTTCGCAGGTGGAGATGCGGTTTTAGGTCCTTCTATTATTGTAGAAGCTATGGGTCAGGGGCGACGTGCTGCTTTTTATATGAATCGAATGCTTAAAAATGAATCTATGGATGAACCCTTTGGTGACCAGTTGGAAGCAACTGATAAAGATGTAGTTATGAAGGAAACTGAAGGATGGAATCCAGCACCGCCTGTTTCATTGCCAATTCTTCCTGCAAAGCAGAGAATACAGAGTTTTGAAAGTTACGAAGGTGCCATGACTGAAGAAGAGGCCAGAAAGGAAGCTAACCGCTGTCTGAACTGTGCACTTTGTTCTCAGTGTCAGGAATGTATTAATATCTGTCCTGCAGACTGTATAGATTTCACAATGAAACCAAAACCAATGAAACTGCAGGTTGGCAGTGTTATAATTTCCACAGGTTATGAAATACTCGATCCGGGAGCTAAGGACCTACTCGGCTATGGCCGGATTCCTGATGTTATTGACGGACTCCAACTGGATCGTCTACTGGCACCTACCCGCCCTTATAGCGGAGTGCTTAGACCATCAGATGGAAAAGAACCGGAAAGTATCGCAATTATACTTTGTAACGGATCGAGAGACAGTACCGTTTGTAATCCATTATGCTGCAGAATTGGCTGTATGTATTCAGTTAAACATGCTCAGCTACTTATGGGAGCTCTGCCTCTTGCAGACGTAACTATCTTCTATATTGATATACGTGCTTTTGGAAAGGGCTATGATGAGTTCTATGAACAGTCTAAATCTATGGGTGTTGAATATATTAAAGGTAAAGTTGCAAGAATTGAACAACTGGAAAACGGAAACATGTCTCTGCATTACGAAGATATGCTTAATGATGGTGGCGTGCAAACCCGTGAATTTGACCTTGTATCACTTACTACAGGGTTTTTACCAAATCTGGAATCGCTCAATCTATTTAAGGGCGGTACGCTCGAAACGGATGATTTTAAATACGTTCGTGAAGTGGATTCGATCAGTGAACCAGGACGCACAAACATACCCGGGCTATTTATAGCCGGAACTGTAAGCGGTGTTAGAGATATACCGGATACAGTACTTCATTCCGGTTCAGCAGCAGCCCAGGCATCGGCATATGTAGAAACAGTGAGGAACGACTAATGGAACAGAAACGAAGAATCGGAGTGTATGTCTGCTACTGTGGAGGCAATATTGGCGACTATGTGGATGTAGAAGAAGTCGTAAAAGGAGTTACTGACGAACCGGATGTTGTTGTTTGCAGGACACATATGTTTACCTGTTCTGATGCAGCCCAGCAGGAGATGATTGACGATATAGTAGATCAAAAACTGGATGGCCTGGTAGTCGCCTCCTGTTCACCTCAACTGCATATGTATACTTTTAGGGGAATGGCAGAACGTGCCGGATTGAACCCCTATCAGTACGTACAGGTAAATTTACGGGAACAGGACTCATGGGCTCATACTGATAATAAAAAGGCAGCAACCGCCAAGGGTATTAACATGGTACGATCGGGTATTGCAAAATGCAGGTTGACCCGTCCATTAACACCCCTGCGTGTAGAAACAAAACCACGTACCCTTGTAATCGGTGCTGGTATTTCAGGAATGAGAGCCGCTATAAACCTTGCTGATATGGGTCTTACAGTATACCTGATTGAAAAAGAAAAAAAAGCAGGGGGATGGGCTCTGGAAACAGGTGAAATTGCCCCTGAAGGTCAACTGGGAACAGAGGTGGTTGAAAAACTCCTTCAACGCATACAGGAGCATGATAATATCATTCTATATACCGAAACTGAGCTGATTAGTAAGTCCGGGAGTATAGGTGATTTTATGACAAAGATCCTTATTAAGGGTAAAGAGGAAGTTGAGCTCAACGTTGGTGCTATTCTGGTGACAACAGGATTCAACCCATACACCCCTAAAGAAGGAGAATATGGATGGGGTACCGATGGGGTTGTTGACCTTAAAGAATTCCGCCAAATGCTGGTTGACGGTAAATTGGAACATAAAGGTAAAAAACTGCAGAACATTGTCTTTGTATACTGCGTAGGCAGTCGTCAGACAAAAACAGAAACTTGTTCTGAGCCTAACAGCTATTGTTCAAGATATTGCTGCACTGCAGCAACTCATACAGCATCTACTCTTCATGGTCTTGAGCTGAAACTCGATCAGACTGTAAATCAGTATCATCTTTATCGGGACATTCGTACTTATGGCAGTTTTGAAACTGTCTATGAAAAGGCACGTAATGATGGAGCTCTGTTTCTTAGATGGGAACCCGAGAATCCTCCTGAGGTTATTCAGGGTAATGACGGCTTATCAGTAAGGGTAAAGGATACCCTGGATGGTGGTGAGGAAATGGAGATCGATACAGATCTTGTTATTCTGGTGACAGGAATGGTTCCCCGGGATAACAGTGCTCTGGATGAAATTATTAAGATACCTCACAGTGAAGATGGATTCTACAAAGAAGCCCATATTAAGCTTCGACCGGTTGAAACAGTAATTGACGGTGTTTTTGTAGCGGGTTCTGCTCAAAGCCCAAAAACAATGGCTGAGAGTGTTGCCTCCTCCCTTGCAGGAGTGGCAAAAGCAGGTGGGTTATTGAAGAAAGGTTATGTTGATCTGGAACCACTTATTGCCATTGTAGATAATGACAAATGTATCTGGTGCGACAAATGTCTTGATGCCTGTATATACGGGGCTATTGAAAAAAGCATATGCGGTGATAAGGAAATTGCTATGGTCATTGGAGCTTTGTGTAAAGGAGCAGGACCCTGTGTTCCTGTATGTCCGCATAATGCAATTGAGATCGAAGGATATCGGGATGATCAGATTATATCCATGATCGATGCAGCTACCAAGGAGATGGTGAAATGAGTCAGATCCAGAAAATTCGTCGTAAAATGCTTGAAATCGTCCAGGATGAAATGATCATGAAGGATCGTATTTCTGAAATACTTAAAATTGAAACAAAAACCATACCGGAATTATCCGAAGCTCTCAGCTGTCCCAGTTATGAACTTAACATCTGGCTGGCAGCTATGCTTCGCTATAATGAAGTTGAAGCAGTAGGACGGGCAGATGTGGATGGGTACTTCAAGTACGAACTTACCGGCAAAAAATCAGTAGCGGAAGAGGAAGGATAAGAACATGGTAAAGGTATCATCAGCGCTGGCTGTAGAGGTAAAGAAGTCCGAAGAGTTCAATGCAGAGGCATGTTATCACTGCGGAACTTGTACGGCACTGTGTCCCCTGGGTTATGAAATCCTGCCCCGAAAACTCTTTCGGGAAGTAATGCTGGGACTTAAGGATAAGGTTTGGGATAGTATTCCTGCGATCTATTCCTGTCTATTATGTCGGATGTGCGAAGAGAATTGTCCGGCGGATGTTCATATCGCTGAAAACATCCGTTATCTTCGTCATTATATTAATGGTGAAGAATTTAATTTGAAATAGAGGAGCTACCAGTATGCCACTACCAATAGGATCCGTTTTGGGTATTTTGGCGGACAATCTAACAAAACGTGGAAGTGTAATTCCACTTTCAAAAAATAATGCCAGCGGCTGGACAAAAAATTTAGACATCCCCAAAGGGGGAGAAACAATACTCTATACAGGACTTTTGTATCAGCTTATTCCGTCCATAGATGCTATGGCAAGCCAGATGGCTATGTTTGAAAACTCATTCATAACCAAATTTTTTGGTCTTGGCCGAATAGCAAATAAGTTTATCAATTTATCTTTCTTTA
>CBDVAD010000223.1:0-6479 GCA_965371875.1 uncultured bacterium | reverse complement strand
TATTTTTCCCATTTTTTCAAGGAACACCGTTTGAGACGTAGCGTTATTTACAGCACGCTACGTCTTTATATATCGAATAAATACGTTTCTATTGACAGAATCGATGAGTGTTGTATATTACATAGATATGGAAGAGCGAAAAATAAATGAAAATGCCATGCAGGAACTCTCAAAAACTCTGGCAGCCTGCAGCGACCCGGTTCTTATTGAAGACTTTCTAAAGAGTCTCCTTACAAGCTCAGAATCTATGGGTGTCGCAAACAGATGGGCCCTGGTAAGACTCCTTGATGCTGGTATGAGTCAGCGGAATATAGCAAAGGACCTTGGTTTGAGTCTGTGCAATATCACCAGAGGATCCAAGGAACTTAAAAAAGAAGATTCTCCTTTTGCGGCCATGATTGAGGAATATAAAAAACTCCCTTAAAATGGAAGTAAATATGCCATTTAAATTATAGTTCAATATTTTTTAACAGTATTTTCTTCTTTATGGCTCCATATCTTTTATCCATTTTACCTACTACCACTTTGTATTCCGCATTATATATATTATTAATCTTGCGGTTTTGTGTCAAAGTTAAGTCTTTTTTTTCCATTTTTTTTGGAATGGGAAATTCTAATACATGAGTAAACTATTTGACAGAGATAAAGTATAATTGTAAACTGTTTATAATAAGAAACATAGTTTCTAAATAGAAACTTATAGATATTAATTGAAAGGACCTTTGTATATTTTTAGTCCGTAGTTGTAACGGCCAATTTTGTATTTCATGAAGGTAGTCGGAAAAATTCAATGGAGGTGGTAATAATGGAACCAATACAGAAAAGAATAGGTGAACTGGGAATTGTCCCGGTAGTAAAGATTATGAATGCCGATGATGCAGTTAACCTGGGTAAGGCACTGATAGATGGCGGCTTACCTGTCGCGGAAATTACTTTCCGCACAGACGCGGCAGAAGAAGCTATAAGAAAAATACATAATGAACTTCCTGATATGCTTCTTGGAGCAGGAACTGTCCTGACAACCGGCCAGGTAGATAAAGCTGTTGCTGCAGGAGCGGAATTTATAGTAGCTCCGGGGTTTAATCCTGATGTTGTTGATTACTGCATCAGTAATAACATTCCTGTTATTCCGGGGGTTAATTGTCCTACACAAATAGAGATGGCGTTAAAAAGGAATCTGAAAGTCCTGAAGTTTTTCCCTGCAGAGGCTTCCGGCGGACTGTCAATGCTGAATTCCATGGCAGCTCCCTATGGAACCTTGAAATTTATGCCAACCGGTGGAGTGAATACCGGGAATATAAACGATTATCTTAAGTCGGACAGGGTATTGGCATGTGGCGGTACCTGGATGGTAAAACCGGACCTGATAAGTTCCGGGAACTTTAAGGAGATAACAAGGATTACCAAAGAAGCCGTAAAAAATATGCTTGGTTTTGAACTGATGCATCTTGGAATAAATGAGGATACTGAGAGTAGTGCAAAATCTGCTGCGAATGATTTTGCTTCATTACTTTCTTTTCCTGTAAAAGAGGGAAGCAGTTCTTTTTTTGCAGGGACAGAGTTTGAGATAATGAAGACAAAATTTCTGGGTGCCCATGGGCATATAGCTATCGGCACAAACAGTATAGAAAGAGCCATTGCTTATTTTAAGCGGAATGGGGTTAACACACTGCCGAAAACAGCAAAAGAGAAAAACGGCAGAATGATTGCAGTATACCTGGATAAAGAGATATCGGGATTTGCAATTCATCTGCTGCAGAAATAGCAAATAATAAGGAGCGAGAACAATGTCTAAAATAGTTACATTTGGCGAGATAATGCTGAGATTAAAATCACCTGGAAATGAAAGATTTTTCCAGAGCCCCATGCTGGAGGCAACATTTGGAGGAGGAGAGGCCAATGTTGCAGTCGGCCTTGCCCGGTATGGGCTTGATACCGCTTTTGTATCGTTAATACCGAATAATAAGATTGGTGATTCCTGTGTTTCCGAACTGCGCAAACACGGGGTCGATACTACTGACATTATAAGGAAGGGCGACAGACTGGGAATTTATTTCCTCGAAGCAGGCGCCAATCAAAGACCTTCCAGGGTTATTTATGACAGAGCCCATTCTTCAATTTCAGAAGCTAAAGCAGGAGATATTAATTGGAGTACTATTTTTTCTTCAGCTTCCTGGTTTCATATTACTGGAATTACCCCGGCAATTTCCGCAAGTGCTGCTGAGTTATCCCTGGAATCTGTGAAAAAAGCGAAGGATATGGGAATAACCGTTTCCTGTGATCTTAATTACCGGAACAAACTTTGGAAATACGGCAAGGAGGCACCTGAAGTAATGGGTGAACTTGTAAAGTATGTAGATGTTATTATCGGTAACGAAGAGGACTGTCAAAAATCTCTTGGAATCAATGTCGATGTAGATGTAGAAGGCGGTAGTCTTGATGCGACCAAGTATAAAAATCTTACAAACAAGGTTATGGAGAAATTCCCCAATATTAAAAAGATGGCCATTACCATGAGAGAAAGCCATTCTGCCAATGACAATGGATGGTCAGCAGTTCTTAATAACAGGGATGGATTTATTGTTTCACGAAAGTATGAAATAAAGAATATCGTAGACAGGGTAGGGGGAGGAGATTCTTTCGCCTCTGGCCTTATCTATGGCCTTAACACATATAGTGAGGATGTGGAAGCTCTTAACTTTGCTGTTGCCGCTTCGTGTTTAAAACATTCAATACTTGGTGATTTACCTTTGTTAACAGTGGATGAGGTATTAAGTCTATCAGGTGGAGATGCTTCCGGCAGGGTCCAAAGATGAAAGACATTTGAGAAATAGTAAACTTACTTCAATAGTTCTTGTTATTTCGGCAACTCTATTGTGGAGCATTGGAGCACCGATAAGCAAATATGTCAGCAGTTCTGTAATGACACTTATTTTTTTTAGGAGTCTGTCGGGGGTTATTGCTCTTGCTGTGGCCTCATTTATTTTCAGGGGAAACTCTATTAAGAGACCAAAACGGTTAAGTATCATCAGTGGAGCTTTTTATGCCGCTACTTCGCTGTGTTTCTATGCAGCCCTTAGTTATACTACTGCAGCTAATGCTACTGTGCTTGCAAATACCTCTCCCCTCTTTATTGCGTTTCTGGGTATAATTTTCTTGAACGAAAAACCAACACAAAAAGACTGGTTTATACTGCTTATTATTATGATCGGTATTGTTCTCTGCTTTAAGGGGGGAGTGTCAATTGAGGGCTCAAAAGGAGATATCTTTGCACTCTTAGCTGCATTGTCATTTTCCGTTCTGGCCATTCTTATAAAGAAAAGCAGTGTTTCAGATACAATGCAGGCTCTTTTCTGGGGCAATCTCATTGCGGTACTGGTTACACTTCCATATCAGCTAAAAGTTACAGTATTTTTTCCGGAGGATATCGGGCTTTTTATTGTTCTCGGTGTATTTCAGATGGCTCTGCCATTTTTTCTTTATATTAAGGGTCAGGAGAAGCTGGGAGCAATGGAAGCTTCCCTATTCAAGCTTCTTGAACCTATTCTGGCTCCGTTGTGGGTTGCTCTGATAATCGGAGAATTCCCATCTGTATTTTCTATCGTAGGTGGAATACTTGTTATTGCATCATTGTTTTATAAAATATTAGGTGAATATAGTAAATCTATTAAAAAGGCCAGATAACTAAAATAGATGCATTAAATAATATTTGACAGTGTGTGTAAAACCTGTTATTATGTTTTTAAATAGAAACTAAGTTTCTAATAAGAAACTTTATAGGAGTAGGAAATGAAAAAATTTTTGGTATCCGTATTGTTGCTGGTTATGATAGCCGGGTTCACATTTGCGGAAGGAAAACAGGAAAAGGCTTCTGAAGACACTGATAAAGAGACTACATATGTATTTAAGTATGCAAATACCCAGTCTCAGAATCATCCAAGAAGCAAATCAATGGAATTTTTCAAGGAAAAGATTGAAACAGCAAGTAATGGAAGAATCAAAGTTGAACTGTTCTTTAATGGTGTTCTTGGTAAAGAAGCTGAAGTTCTTGATATGGTCAAACTTGGAACCGTTCAGGGGTGTAGAGGTGGTCTGTTTGAAAGGGCAAATAAACAGTTTCTAATTTATACCTTGCCTTTCATGTTTGATAATACAGATGAAATTCAGAAAGTAATGTTTGGTCCTATTGGCCAGGAGATCAATGAAGGTGCTATGGCCAACGGTCTTTATATTCCTGCTACAGCAGTAGCCGGGGGTCCTCGAAATATTACAAATAATGTACGACCGATCAAAGCTGTAGAAGATCTCAAGGGCTTAAAGATGAGAACTCCACCAATTGATATGACCCTTAAAACATTCAAGGCTCTTGGTGCAAATGCTCAGCAGGTTCCATATACAGAAACGTATATGGCACTTAAAACCGGTGTAGTTGATGGACAGGAAAATCCATTTTCGAACATAGTTGACATGAAGTTTTATGAAGCACAGAAGTATCTTTCAATTCTTAACTGGCAGATTCATCCGGATCCTTTCTTTGTTAATCCTGACTGGTATAACTCTCTTCCCAACGATCTCAAAATGATCTTTGATTCAGTTGCTGAATTAACAATGAGATATTCCAATGAGATATGGCTTGGCAGTGAAAAGGGGTATCTTGCTACACTAAAGGACAATCTGGAAGTAAATGTTGTAACTTCCTCAGACCGTGCAGGATTTGTTAATGCTGTAAAACCTGTATGGCAAGGTTATGTTGATGATGGTATTTTTACCTGGGATGATATTAATAAAGTAATTGAGGCTGCGAAATAATTTTTAAAAATTGCCGGGGAATTCTCCCGGCAATTTTAGTTTATTATAAAAGGGAGTAAATAACTCAATGGAAGAGATAATTTCTTCTGAAAGTATCAGAGTTGAAGAGTGGTTGAATCGCCTTCTTTTTATTGTTATTACAATAATTTTCTTTGTAATTGTGGTGACATCCATATTATTGGTTGTGTTGAGGTACGTTTTTAATACTGGTATTGTCGGTGGTAACGAACTTATGGAATTCCTTTTTGTTTACACAACTGCAATCGGAGCAGCGGTTGCCTTAGGTCAAAATGATCATATCAAAATAGGTTACTTTGTTGAAAAGTTAAGTCCCCGGATACAGGTTATTACTGATCTATTTGGAATTGTATGTATAGCTTTTATAAATATTGTATTTATTGTTTTAAGCTATTCGTGGATTTCCAAAGTGGGTTCGTCAGAATCGCCTGTAATGCGTATTCCCATGGGATTTATACAGATAAGTGTACCTGTCTGTGGTATTTTATCTGTAATTTACTGTGGGTTAAATGGCTACAAGGTTATTAAGCGTATTGGAAAGAGGGGTTAATCCATGGCTATTCTATTAATCAGTCTGGTAGTACTTCTAATACTTGGAGTGCCTATTGCGTATTCACTTGGTGTTTCAGGCTTTTTATATTTCTTCTTCATTCAGCCGGAGCTTCTTTCCGTTCTTCCACAGCGTTTTTTCGCGGGGATGCAGTCCTATTCAATGATTGCTCTTCCTATGTTCATCCTTATGGGTCTACTTATGAATGCAAGTGGTATTACAAAAAGGCTTATTGATTTTAGTATGCTTATTGTAGGCAGACTAAGAGGTGGTCTGGGTATGGTTAATGTCTTTGCCAGCATGATATTTGGTGGGATATCAGGATCGTCTGTTTCAGATACGGCTTCAGTCGGAGCGATACTTATTCCGGAAATGAAGAAAAAAGGATACACTTTGGAATATGCCAGCGGAATAACAGTAGCATCATCAACAATGGGAATGATAATTCCACCGAGCGTACCAATGGTAATATATGCCATGGCAGCTGAGGAATCAGTAGGGAAACTTTTTCTGGGCGGCGCTATTCCGGGTATGATGATTGGGCTGATTATGCTTACTATTACTTTTTTTATCAGCTACATTAAAAAACATCCCCGTGAAGAAAAGGTTCTTACAGGAAAGGAGAGACTTGTAACAATTCAGAGGTCAGTACTTGCATTTATAATGCCTCTTTTTGTTATAGGTTCTGTTGTTTTTGGTATTGCAACAGCAACAGAATCGGCTGGTATTGGTGTTCTATATGCTTTTGTAATAGGAACATTCGTATTTAAGACGCTTAAACTAAAAGATCTCCCCCCTCTAATAAAAGAATCAGCGATTACTTCAGCAAAGGTTATGATAATAATTGCATTGTCGAAACTGTATATTTGGATTCTTGCAATCGAAAGAGTTCCGGAAGCTCTTGCCATGTTTGTATCGGGACTTGATCTTGCACCATTTATGATCTTGCTGTTAATTGACATTATTATCCTTCTTGCTGGAACCTTCCTTGATGTAAGTCCTGCGATACTACTTTTAACACCCATATTTCTTCCAATTGTGCAGATGTTTGGAGTAAATGCAGTGCAATTCGGCGTAATTGTAATCTCAGGTCTCGCTGTAG
>CBDVAD010000222.1:0-6523 GCA_965371875.1 uncultured bacterium | reverse complement strand
TTACTTTTTACATTCTAAGCAACAGTAAATTAGAACTGGCAGGAAGTTATGCCTTCAGTAAACAAAAAAGTTTAGGTAACACCATAGATATTGGTGAGGGTATTGCAGGACAGGCAGCTCTGGAAAAGCAAGTTATTTCAGTATTAAATATACCGGATGATTATACACAAATAAATTCATCTATTGGCGGCGCTAAACCAAAAAATATTGTTGCAGTCCCTTTTTTATTCAACAATAAGGTTCAGGGTGTAATGGAACTTGGTTTTTTTAGTGAAATATCTGAAAAGAAACTTGAACTGCTAAAAGGATCAATTGAACCCATTGGCATAACAATAAGTACATCTAACGAACAGATAAAAATAAAAATGCTGCTCGAAAAAACTCAAAGACAGACAGAAGAACTGCAAACTCAACAGGAGGAACTTCAAACACAGCAGGAGGAACTGCAAGTTACTAATGAAAACCTTGAAGAACAGACCCAGCTGCTAAAACAATCGGAAGAGGAGCTTAAACAGCAAAGTGAAGAGTTAAGAGTATCAAATGAGGAACTGACAGAAAAACAGGAAATTCTTGCAAAACAATACGATGAATTGGAGTGGGCAAAATGGGGAATTGAAGTAAAGGCCGGAGAACTGCGTCAGGTAAGTAAGTATAAATCAGAATTTCTTGCCAACATGAGTCACGAACTTAGAACCCCCCTTAACAGTATGCTGCTTCTTTCAAAAAGTCTGGCTGAAAACAAAAAGGGGAATCTTACAGAAGAGCAGGTAGAAGATGCAAAAGTTATTAATGATGGCGGAAACGACCTTCTTACACTTATAAATGATATTATGGATCTTTCAAAGGTTGAAGCCGGAATGCTCATTGTCAATATTGAAGATGTTAAGATTGATACAATTAGCAATATACTCCACAAATACTTTGATCCAATTGCTAAAAACAGAAATTTAACTTTTAAGATAGAGAAAGATAAAAGTCTTCCTGAAAGTATAAAAACTGATAGTAAACGATTGGAACAAATATTAAAAAACTTTCTTTCAAACTCCATGAAGTTCACCGAAGATGGTTCAGTTAAGTTAATCATCCAGGAACCGGAGCCTGGAATCAAGTTTAAACAAAAATCTCTTAGCCCAGAGACAGCTATTGCCTTTGCTGTTATAGACACAGGGATTGGTATTCCTGCAGATAAACAGGATGCAATTTTTGAAGTATTTCAACAGCAGGACGGTTCAACCAACCGTAAGTATGGAGGAACAGGTTTAGGACTTTCAATATCAAAAGAATTGGCCAGCCTGCTATGTGGAGAGATACAATTAGAAAGTAATCATGGTCATGGAAGCACATTCACACTCTACTTGCCAAAAGTGTACAAACAGAAGGATATAGATCAAATTATACCCAGGTCCCCAATTCTATCCCCGGATGAAATTGTAGCACAAAAAAAATTATCTGAATCTGAAGAAATAACATCTCCTGATATATCCGAACCTCAATTCATCGAGGATGATCGAAAGGATATTCATAAAGGAGATAATTCTTTTCTTATTATTGAGGATGATGAAAGTTTTGCTAAAATCTTAAGGGATCATGTTAGAGATTTTGGGTATAGTTGTCTGGTTTCAAATAAGGGAAGAACAGGTCTGTATCTTGCCAGAGAGTATCAACCTAATGGAATAATACTGGACATTGGATTACCGGATATTAATGGACTTCAGGTGCTGGAACAACTAAAATACAGCCTTAAAACCAGACATATACCGGTGCATATTATCTCATCCCAGGACAGAGATCAAAGCCAGTTTATGCTCCAGGGTGCAATCGGGTATCTAACAAAACCTGTCACTGGGGAGCAATTGAGTACTGTTTTTAAAAAATTAGATAAAATAGCTGCGAAAAATATTAATAAAATACTTATTGTTGAAGATGGCAAAACAAGTCAAAAGATTCTTGAACGTATTCTCGAAAACAAGAAAATTGAGATGATATATGCAGACACAGGGGAGAAGGCCTGCACTGAAATTCTTTCCAATGAGTATGATTGTGTAATACTTGATCTATGCCTTCCTGATATGAGTGGCTTTGATGTACTGAAGAGTATAAATGAGAATAAATCCATTAGAAAACCTCCTATTATCGTATACAGCGGAAAGGAGATTACTGATGAAGAACAAGCGATACTTGATAAGTATTCAGCAACAATTATAGTAAAAGGTGCAGGCTCTGATGAGAGATTAATTGATGAGCTGTCACTTTTTTTGCACAGTACTGAAGGCAATTATAAGAAAGATAGAAGAAAAAGAATACGGATGCTTCATGATGATGATGCAATGCTGAAAAACAGAAAGATTCTTTTAGTTGATGATGATATGCGAAATACCTATGCACTATCCAGAATGCTGATTGAAGTTGGCCTTAATGTTGATATGGCAAAAAATGGAAGAGAAGCAGTTGATATACTGGAAAAAGACGACTCCTATGAACTGGTTCTAATGGATATAATGATGCCGGTAATGGATGGATATGAGGCCACAGAATATATCCGAAACATGCCGGAATATAAAGACATTCCGGTTATTGCTCTTACAGCCAAGGCGATGCCTGAAGATCGCGATAAATGTCTGGAAGCAGGTGCATCAGAGTACTTGATAAAGCCTGTTGACTTCGAGAAACTGCTGTCAATTCTTAGAATATGGTTATTCAAGCACGTATGAGAAAGGGAAACAGCAATTTATGAAAAAAATTGATACAGTGGAATTTGAAATAAACCAACTACTGGATGCTATTTTTTTTCATTATGGCTATGACTTTAAAAACTATGCACGTGCATCTCTGGAAAGAAGAATTAATAACAGAGTTACGCTTTCTAATCTTAATAACATATCGGAAATGATCCCGAAGATAATGCATGACCCTGATTTCTTTGACTTATTTCTTAAAGATATGTCTATCACAGTAACAGAAATGTTTCGTGACCCCCATGTTTTCAAAGAGATTCGTGAAAGTGTCTGTCCACAGTTAAAAACCTATTCAAGAATTAATATCTGGCATGCCGGATGTGCAACAGGTGAAGAAGTCTATTCTCTGGCTATTCTGCTCGAAGAGGAAGGACTGTTAAGACGAACAAGGATCTATGCCACGGATTTTAATAATCATTCACTGGAGATTGCAAAAAAGGGAATTTACTCTGCAGAAAAAATAAAGCAATTTACAAAAAATTATATTGATTCGGGAGGCAAGGCATCTTTTGCAGATTATTACCGTGCTAAATATGATTCCGCCAAGGTAAAAGAATCTCTAAAAGGTAATATCACATTTGCAAATCATAATCTGACAAAAGACCATGTATTTGCGCAAATGAATCTTATAATCTGCCGCAATGTACTTATCTATTTTAACAATGAGTTGCAGAACAGAACTCTGAATCTTTTTAAAGACAGTCTGATCAACCGGGGCTATCTTATCCTGGGGGATAAAGAAACCCTTAATTTTACAAGTGTAAAAGATAATTTCGATGAGTGCTCAAAAAAAGAACGTATTTACAGGAAAAAAAATGAAATATGAAGCTGTTGTTATTGGAGTATCCACAGGAGGGCTAAATGCTTTATCAAGTATTATCCCCCAACTTCCAAAAAATTACCCACTTTCTGTAATAATAGTCCAGCATCGTGTTAATGATTCTGATAATTTTCTTATCGAATATATTAACAAATTATGTGATATTAAGGTTAAAGAAGCGTTGCCCAGGTCTGCTATAGAGCCTGGATGTGTTTATATTTCACCATCCGGATATCATCTGCTGGTTGAAAGAGATAAGAGATTCAGCCTAAGTATCGATCCTCCGGTAAGCTTTGCCATTCCCTCCATAGATGTACTTTTTGAATCAGCAGCCGTTGCATATAAGGACAAGCTTATTGGTGTTATTCTGACTGGAGCTAATTCAGACGGCAGTAGAGGAATGAAGACAATAAAAGAATACAGAGGATTAACTATTGTTCAGGATCCGAAAACAGCAGAATCATCTGCAATGCCAACAGCAGCCACCCGGATAGTGGATATTGACCACATTCTACCTTTGAATAAGATTGGTTCTTTTCTAAAAGATATAAATAAGAAGAGAGGCAGGTAATGGCAGAGACTAAACCAAGAATATTAATTGTAGATGATGAACCAAACAATCATCGTGCATACGAAAGAATTTTAGAACCTCTTAACCTGGATATCGAAAAAGCAATGTCCGGACAAAAGGCACTGGAAGTGGCATATATGTATGATTTTTTTCTTATTCTAATGGATGTACAGATGCCTGATATGGATGGGTTTGAAACAGCATCTTTAATTCTGGAACATCCAAAAACAAAACATATTCCTGTTATTTTTATTACGGCTATGGCTAAAGATGATTTTTTTGAATTTGAAGGGTATAAGAGCGGCGCTGTTGATTATATGACAAAACCTATTAATGATGATATTTTAAGAAGTAAAGTGAAAGTTTTTCTGGAACTTCACAAACAAAAAAAACAGTTACGGGAAAGTGAAAAGAAAATTAGATGCCTGCTTAGTGAAAAGGAAACCCTTCTTAAAGAGGTCCATCATCGCATTAAAAATAACATGAATGTCATTATGACACTTCTGACTATGCAATCAGAATCACTGGATAATTCTGAGGCAGTCTCAGCATTACAGGATGCAAGTGCCAGGGTAGAAAGTATGATGGTGCTTTATAACAAACTCTACAGAACAGAAAAATATACAGAAGTTTCGGTTAAGGAATATTTTTCAAAGTTAATTGATGAAATATTTGAATTGTTTCCGGACAGACAGAATATAATACTGGAAAAACATATTGAAGACTTCCCTGTTGGATCGAAGCAAATGTTCCCAATAGGCATTACTGTAAATGAGCTGCTCACAAACACTATGAAATACGCCTTTATCGGCAGAGACAGTGGACTGATACAAGTAGAGATTACCAAAAAGGGAAATCATGTGATATTCGTATTTAAAGATAATGGTATCGGTATGCCTGATTTCCAAAGTGATAAAGCACAAAAAGGATTTGGGATAACACTGATTGAGTTGATGACAGATCAGATTAATGGCAGCTGTAAAATAGAACCCAATAATGGAACGAAATTTATTATTGAATTTGAAATATAATTAACCTTGTTTTGTGCATTTGACAGATCTCAATCTATCCGTTAGGATAAATTTCCATGAAGACAATAAAAACAGGATTTAATAACGAAAAATACTTAGAAGAACAAACAGCGGCAATTCTCGAAAGGGTATCCCGTTTTGATAACAAGCTCTACCTGGAATGCGGAGGAAAACTCCTCTACGATTATCATGCTGCAAGAATATTGCCCGGCTTTGATCCTAATGTAAAAATGAGAGTATTTAAGTCCCTAAAGGATAAAATTGATGTCATTATCTGCATCTATGCAGGAGATATTGAAAAGAAAAAGATCAGAGCCGACTTTGGAATAACCTACGATACCGATACTCTAAAAATGATCGATGATTTTGCCAGGTGGGAATTGAATGTGGCTGGTGTAGTTATTACCCGTTACGAAGAACAGGCATCAGCTGTACAATTTAAAAATCGTCTTGAAAGACGGGGTATAAAAGTCTACACCCACAAATTTACAAAGGGATACCCCTCGGATGTTGACAGTATTGTAAGCGATGAAGGGTATGGAGCAAACGAATATATTGAAACCAGCAGACCTGTGGTCATTGTCACCGCTCCAGGACCAGGAAGTGGAAAACTGGGAACATGTCTCTCCCAATTCTACCATGATTATCGAAAGGGGATTCATTCAGGATATGCTAAACTGGAAACATTTCCTATCTGGAATCTACCCCTAAGACATCCTGTAAATATTGCCTACGAAGCAGCAACTGCCGATCTGGCAGATGTTAATCTGATAGATAGCTTCCACCTTGAAGCATATGGGGAAACAACTGTCAATTATAATCGGGATATTGCTGCATTTCCCGTTCTTAAAAGAATAATAGAGAAAATAACCGGAAAAAAATCCTTCTATCAGTCTCCTACAGATATGGGAGTTAACCGCTGTGGATTTGGAATTTCGGATGATGAACTTGTCAGGGAGGCATCCAAACAGGAAATTATCCGGCGCTATTACAGAGCTTCCTGTGAATACGCTCTGGGGATAGGGACTCAGAATGCCATCAATATAATAAAAGTTCTTATGGATAACCTGGAACTAAAAAAGGAAGACAGGGTTACTGTTCCGGCTGCTATTGATGCCATGAAAAATGCTTCATCCAGGGGAAAGGGAAAAGACGGAATTGTCTGTGGCGCAGCTTTAGAACTGGCAGACGGGACAATAATTACCGGTTCCAATTCCGAAATTCTTCATGCAGCATCAGCATTGATTCTGAATACAACTAAATATCTGGCTGGAATTCCTAAAGATATTCATCTGCTTCCGGAAAATATAATGAGTTCGGTAAGATATCTAAAGGATAAAGTCCTTGATGGAAGGAGGGTCAGTAT